>JAPLUI010000243.1 GCA_026397725.1 Verrucomicrobiota bacterium
GCCTCGCATCTAACACGATGCGGGCGCCGCATCATGCCGCCAATGGATGACAAGCAGCGGCCTTCCTGACTGCGCATGGTCAAGCTACTGCGGCTCGCGGAGCTCTCGATAAATATGTGTATACTCGTCAGGGCAACGCCCAAGGTCACGCGCCGTCAAGCGATTTGAGGGCTGAAAGCCCGGGCTATCCGGCGACAGGCCCGGTGCCCGGCACTGCATGGGGCGGGCTTTCAGCCCTCAATGACATCGGTTTGATCGCTACCCAGGGCGTTGCCCTGGGCTGGCATATTGCCGGGCCGTTGGCCCTGAAGACTGCCAGGTCACTTGCCGGAATTCAGCGCCAATTCGTCACCGTCTTGAGCGGCGGGTATGAGGCGACTTGTGGTTCGAGTTTCCCTTTTCCAAGACCTAAGAACTCAAATCTGTCGAACCATGCTCAACCCCATCCTCTTTATCAAACGCTTCGTGCAGGATTTCGGAGTGATCCTGTCAATCGTCTGTCAATCGTCTTGCCTTTCCAGTCCTACAGAAATTTCACTTGTTGCATTTATTTCAGATAAGCGCCATCTTGTTCCCGCCATGAGCAAGACCCTCCAACCATCCCGACTGAGCCCGAGCGAGCAGGGGGACCTGCGAAGCCTGCTGGACGCCCTGCACGGCTCCGCTCGATCCGCCACCGCCACCATCACCGTGGGAAGGACGCCGCTTTCCCTACCGCCGCCCGCCCTGGGCCTCGTCACTGAGTTGGTGGAACACCTTGCGGCAGGCCGCTCCGTCACCGTTCTCAGCGGCGAGGAGGAGATTTCACCGCGGGAAGCGGCGGAGTTGCTGGGCGTTTCCCGCCCCTTTGCCGCCCGCTTGCTCGATGAGGGGCGAATCCCGAGCCGACGCGTGGGCACCCACCGCCGGGCCTTTGTGAGGGACGTGCTCGCCTACCGGGAGCGCCAGCACGCGGCGCGGGTCGCCGCACTGGACGAACTCGCCGCGGAAGGGCAGCGACTCAACCTCGGATAACAACAGCCATGCTCAATCCCATCCTCTTCACCGAACGCGTCGTGCAGGATTTCCTGCGCTATCAGCTCACCGCCTATCCGTTCGCCGACAAGGGGCTCTATGCCCAGATGCGGCAACTGCTGAATCTGGAGGAGACCCGGCGCAGCCCGCTGCTCAAAGGACCCTACGTCAGCCTGAGCCGGACCTTTGAGGAGGGCATTGCCGTGGCGGACGCGGTGAAGGAAGGCTGGCTGCACCCGCACCTCACGCAGCTCATCAGCCACCCGCACCTGAGTCGGCTGCGGGCACTGGTCCATGAACGGCTTCAGGAGGGGTATGTTTCGCTCGGCGACTTGGTGGCATGGTTGGATGACCGCCTCGATAAGGACGACTCGCTTAGCAATGCGCTCGCCCCGGAGGTCTGGCGCGCCCACCGCAAAGCCGGTGCCACCGCGGAGCACCACAAGGCGCGGAAATTCTTCCTGCGTGCCCAGGTGCTGCGGGAACTGACCATCGGCATGCGCCAACGCATCGGTCTGGAACCGTGGGGCAGGCTGTCGGTGACCTACACTCCGCTCAGGGCAACGGATGCGTTTTTCTCCAAGTGGAGCGACCGGATAGAAATGCCCGTCGATGAACTCCTGCGCGGCGTGGAATTGTTACTCGACCGGGAGCGCCGCAATTCCCACCTGCTGCTGGACCGGGAAAACCACATTTTCACCCGCTACTGGCGCGAGGGAATGCGGGAAATCCAGCGCGGCTTCCTGCCGCTGCTGCCGGACGTTCCCGTCGGGCTGGTGCTTCGCCGGACCCCTACCCACAACGAGAACCGGATCCGCCAATGGCTCGGCAAGGGCAATTCCATCATCCGCCAGGCGGCGGACAAATGGCGTGTGCCGGAATCGCTGCGGACCGAGTTCGTGGAGGAACTCTGGCAATATCTGACCAAGGATGCGTGCGTGCTGGTGGATGTCCGGTTGCTCAACAGCAAGAACGAAGCCCTGCCGAATTGCGCCGATGCCCATCAGATCGACGGGGATGTGCTCCGGATTTCCGCCTCGGAGAAGCGCGGGGTCTATCGCTGCAAGACTTGCCGGCAAACCGCCAACCGCCAGCCGCCGCGGATGAAGTGCCTGGCCTTCAATTGCACGTTTCCAACTGCCCGTCATGATCGTCGGCATGGAGCAGAAACGCCACGACGGCGGCAAAGCCTACAAGTGGGGAGCGACCTGCGTACTGCATCGGCAGAACGTCCACATGCGCCTGGTGAATCTGGGTCCGCAGGACAAAATTTCCCAGGGCAGTCTCGGCTACCCGGTCTGTTTGGTCAGCGGACAGAGTCGATCGCCGTATGCCTCACAGGAGGAGCTGAACAACTTCATGGAAAACCAACTGGAGCGCTGTGGCACGAGTCCCGAAATGGCGCTTGGGTTTTACGCGGACGTCGTGGCGCAAGGCCTGAGGTTCCAGGACCTGTCCGACAAAAAGACCGCCTACAGTGTGGGTGAGACTCTCCGCCTCGCCGGCTCCCTTGTGCTTGATATGGAACCTGACGACCTCCTGTTGCTGATGATTCCACAGGTTGGCGAAGAGAAGGTCGATCTGATTCTTTATGACCCCATGCCCGGTGGCTCCGGTTTGCTCAAACAGATGATCGAGGCCTGGCCGGTCCTGATCGAGACTGCCAATGATCCCGTGTCGCTCGCCGCGTTGCTCTACACTCTGGCCAGGAAACTGGTGAACAAGGCACAGGCGGAGGAGATTCGGGCGCAGTTTCAGACGGAGAAGTGAGATGATGGGATCAATCCACAAAATCGAGACCAAGGCTCTTTCCCGACACAATTATCTTGCAGCCCTGATTTCAAGATGTCCGAGTAGCGAACCATGTGGCGGCGGCCATGGTCTTGGCAATCCGCCATCGCGGTGAGGACTTCCTTGTATGCAGAGGAGGGCCGCTCTGTCCATGACTTTTCCAGTAGCTTCCGCACTGGCAAACCCAGTCTTCTCTTCGACGCATTTCCTAGCCGGGGCAAGGAATTTCCCGCAGGAATTTCCCGCAGGGGAGTTGCAAATCCCCGCCCCTGCCACGCGCCTTCCCATTGCTGCTAGAGTGCCACGCTCCGCCCGGTCCGGATCGATTCGCCTTCGGCTTCGCAAATTTCCACCGCGCTGGCACCGTCGTGGCCGGTGACCGTACTGGGCGCAGTGCCCTCGACGATGCACTTGACCATGTAGCTGAGTTCGCCGAGGTACCCGTCGCCGGGTTCGACGGTGATCGTGCGTGCTTGTTGGCCGGTCTCGAACAGGCGCAGGGCCTCGGTGCCACGCTTGCTGTTATAGTCCAGCGTGGCGTTCTCGAAGATGACGGTGAAGGCCATTTCAAAGCCGTGGCCGTCGCCCATCACCCAGCCGCCTTCCGCGGAGACCGCCGCACCACCCGCGACTTGATACTGCGCCACGACGTGGTCAATCGCCCCGCTATAGAGCGTGAAGCCCTGCGCGAATACCGCCTGCGGCCGCCCAAAACAGTACTGCACGAAGTCCGCATCGTGGATGTGCAGATCCAGAATTGCGCCGCCGGATTTCGTACCATCGAAGAAATGCTCGCGGCCCCAGGCGGGCGGTTCGGACACGCGGCGGAAGCGGGCGGCCAGCACCCGGCCATAGCGATGCTCATCAATCGCCTGCTTGAGCCAGACATACTCGGGCCAGAATCGGATGCACATGGCGGGCATGAAGAAGCCCTTGGCGCTCGCTGCCGCAGCGGCAATCCCGCGGGCGGCGGCGGCGGTGCGGGCCAGCGGCTTTTCGCAGATGACGTGCTTGCCGGCCTGGAGCGCGGCGATGGCAAGTTGCGGATGCGCCAGCGTCGGCACACAGATGTCGATCAAGTCGATGGTCGGCTCGGCCAACAGTTCGGCCAGGTCGCGGGTCGCCTTGATCCGGGTCATGTCGAAGCTGAGGGAGTCGTCCTGGCCAAGGTTGCCGCCGGCGGCGCTGAGCACGCCATTGACCGGCAGGCGGACGGCGTCACAGAGCGCGACGATGCGGGCGGTGGGGATGTTGCGGTAGGCCTTGAGGTGGGTGATGCCCATGAAACCAAGTCCGACGACGGCGACGTTAATCATAAGTTTGTTGAAGGGATGAAGTTGGAAAGCGCAGATGGATGTGGATGAACGCAGCGAGGATCAGGCACCTGGCTGCCTGATGACATCACCAGCGGTCACCCGTTTGGAGCTTGGGATCGCTGACATGGGTAATGCAAGATCAAGGTCCATCTGCGGTTCAAAATCGCTACTCTGTCAGGTCATGCGCCTAGCAGTTTCTCGACGAAGTGGCGGCCGGCGGCAATGTCGGCGCCACGGGGGCTGCCGGCTTCGCGCTCGAAGCAGAAGAAGCCGGGGAAGCGGATTTCGGCCATGGTGGTGAAGAAGGCGGGCCAGTCCACCTGGCCGGTGCCGACGGGGACTTCGTTGCCCCAGGTGCCGGGCACGAGGGGCGCGGTGGCGTCCTTGAGGTGGCAGGACCGCACGCGGCTGCCGAGGGTGCGGAGCGCCGCGATGGGATCCCCGTTGTTATAGAGCAGCATGTTGGCGGGGTCGAAATTCACCGCCACGTTCGGTTCATCCAGGTGCTCGAGAAACGCCACCAGCGACGTGGCGGTTTCCTGGCCGGTTTCACAGCAGAGCGTGAGGCCGTGCCCGGCAAAGAGCCGCGCCACCTGGCGCATCCGGCCGATCATTTTGGCGAAGGCCGGATCGCTCGGCTCATGCGGCAGAAAGCCGGCGTGGGTCATCACGAGGTCCAGGCCGAGCTGCCGGGCGATGGAGGCCGTGGCCTGGAGGTTGTTCCAGTTCTGGTCCCAGGTGGCATCGGGCACCAGGCCGCCTGTGCGGCGGATGGTTTCGAGGGTCGTGTAGTCCTCGCCGACCGTGCGAAACATCCCGGACACGACGCTGATGCCCGCGTCCGCAAACAGCGCCGGCAACTTGCCCCAGACCGCGGCGTGCTCGCGGAGCGGATCGAGATCGAGCTGCACGCGCGTGAGACCGAGGGCCAGCAACTGGGTGACCAGGTTGGCCGGATCGCTGGGCCGCAGCGACCAACTGCACACCGCCAGGCGGGATCGGAAGGATTGGAATAAGGCTGGCATTTTCATGGTTCAAAACACGGTGGGACAGGAAACGCCGCGGTTGCCAAGGCTCGGAAACCGCGATGCCCGGCAGCATTGCCGGAAGTGCCATGGCTGGCAAGCCGATTCAACCATTTTCATGGCGATTGCGCTTAAGCAGGCTCTTCCTGGTGTCAAGTCATCCGGCTTTGCCCCAAGCTCCCACCTGCTTGCCTGGCTCTGCGGAACCATACGAGCATCCTCAGTGGGGCAGGCAGTTGTGCCCATGAATCCCCCGCCAGGCAATCTTCAACATCCCAGCTCCGATCCCCACTTGGCGGCTTTCTCATGCGCGGGAACTCCCCCGGCAAATTCCTGGCAATCCATCGAAAGAACCCGCCACGGCATGGCGTACGGCCTTTGATGAACACCAGCACAGCCAGCAGCGTAATCCACCCCAAGCCGGTTTCCCGCCGGCGATTCCTTGGCACCGCCCTCGCCACGTCGGCAGTCGCGGGGATCGTCCACAGTGCCGACAGCCATGCCCAGGAGGCGGGGTCGGCGCCACCTGCGGCGTTTGACCGCAAGCTCAAGCTCGGCCTGATCGGCTGCGGCGGGCGCGGCACCTGGCTGGGCGGGCTGTTCCAACAGCACGGCGGCTACCAGATCCACGCCACCGCGGATTATTTCCAAGCCCAGGCTGACCAGGCGGGCGACAAGTTCGGCGTGGCCAAGGCGCGGCGCTTTTCCGGACTCTCGGCCTACCAGCGGCTGCTCGAGAGCGGGGTCGAGGCGGTGACCGTGGTCAACCTCCCCCGCTTCCATGCCGGCCACGCCCAGGCTGCCATCGCCGCCGGTTGCCATGTCTATGCGGCCAAACCGGTGGCCATCGATGTGCCCGGCGCGCTCAAGGTGCAGGCCGTGGGCAGGTTGGCGACGCAGCAGAAGCTCGTCTATCTGGTGGACTATCAGATTCCGACCGATCCGGTGAACCTCGAGGTGGTCAAGCGCATCCATGCGGGTGCCCTCGGCAAGCTGATGCATGTGGACAGCCTTGGCTTCAGTTCGGTGTGGCCCGATCCTCCGGAGCGCAAGGCCGAGAATCTGTTGCGTTCCGGCAACTGGATCACCGCCATCCCCTTGTCCGGGGATTTCATCGTCGAATACAGCATCCACACCATCAACGCCGTGTTGTGGGCGGTGGGCAAGCGACCGGTCAAGGCCAGCGGCCGCACCCGGCGCTGCCGCGCCAACGCCCATGGCGACGGCCGCGACCTCTATCTGGTCAGTTATGAATTCGACGACGGGCTGGTGTGGACGCACCGCTGCCAAGCCTTGAACAACGGTCAGGATGTGTTGATCCGCTGCGAGGTCTATGGCGATGCCGCCTACGCCCACGTCAATTACTGGGGCAAGTCGTTCCTGCGCGGTGGCCCCAGCCAATTCGGCGGCGGCCCGGTCGACAACCTTTACGACCAGGGAGCCAAGCGCAACATCGCCACGTTCTATCAGAACATCGTCGGCGGCAACTTCGACAACCCGACGCCCCAACAGGCCGGTGACGACGCCCTGACCGGCGTTCTCGGTCGCGAAGCCGCCTCGCGCAACAAGGAACTGACGATGCAGGAAATCATCGCTGAAAACCAGGGATTGGAGTTTGACATGACCGGGCTCAAGGACTGACATGGGGCGGCTTCGTGAAGCCCCCCATGGCTCCCGCACGCCGCGCCGTACCCTGGGTTGCTTCGCCGCGGTTTTTCCAAAGCAATTTCCCGCCAGCAAACAAGCCGTTCTAACAATGAATGAAACCATGAACATGACCGCCCGTTCCCGAACTATCCTGGCCGGCCTGCTTGGCACCTGCGCGTGGCTCGGCACGGCCGCCCCCGCGCAGGAACCGGTGTCCTCGCCGGCAGGGGCGCGTGACCAGCGCCACTCCGGAGCGGCCTTGGTCAGGCCCTCCGGCACCGCCGCGGTGGCGAGCAAAATCCTGCTGGCCGAGACCACGCCCGGCAATCCGGCGGCCGGTGGAGTCAGCGTGAGCGGTGGGGAGGTGGCCGCCGCCAAGCCGCCGGTCTCGCCGCCGGACCTTGCGCCGCCGGCCGTCGGCACGAAAGTCCTGTTAGTGACGGGCCTGGATTATCCCGGTCATCCCTGGCAGCAGACCGCGCCGGCCTTGAAAAAGCTGCTGGAAGAGGATCCGCGGCTCAAAGTCCGGATCGTTGAGGATCCGAATGTGCTGGCCTCGCCGCAGCTCACGGATTGGGATGTGGTCATCCTTCATTTCATGGACTGGGAGCAGCCCGGGCCCGGGCCTGAGGCGCGGGAAAACCTCAAGCGGTTTGTCGCCGGCGGCAAGGGGCTGATGTTGACGCACTTTGCGTGCGGAGCATGGGATGGCAACGAATGGCCGGAGTTCAGGCGCCTGGCGGGCCGGGTGTGGGATCCCAAACTGCCGGCCCACGATCCGCTCGGGAAGTTCCGCGTCGAGATAGCCGACCCGGAGCATCCGATCACCAAGGGCATGGCACCCTTCGACACCATTGACGAACTCTACACCTGCCTTGCCGGGGATGCGCCGATCCAGGTGCTGGCGAAAGCCACCTCGAAGGTGGACCACAAGGACTACCCGATGGCCTTCGTGCTGGACTATGGCAAAGGCCGGGTGTTCCATACGGTGCTGGGCCATGATGTGCAGGCATACACCAACAGTCCCGGCGTGGGCGCACTCATGCGTCGAGCTTGCGCCTGGACCGCCGGAATCAAGCCCGCCCGCTAGCCCGGCTCCCCCCCAGTTGAAATTCCAAATCATATATCATAACTTCCAAACCATAGATGCTTAGGAGGCACTGCTCTCTTCCCTAACCCTATTCGGACTCATCGCTTCCGACTGGAATTCAAGGCTTGGGATCGGCCGCTTCCTTTGCCCCCACCCTTCCATCACATGCGCCTCTTGATGCCACTTTCCCTCGCGTTTGCCGCTGCCTGCCTCACTGCCGGCGGGGCCCAGGACGCCGGTCCACCGCACGTCACCGCCGCCGCGTGGCAAGCCCAGATCGAAGCCGACTGGCTGCTCCAGGATGCCAAGCGCCTCACGCCGCCGGGACTGGCCGCGACCCGTGAGTCGGACGCGGCAGGTGCCGTGGATGGAGTGAAGAACGGCCAGTGGGGTTTTCACACGGCTGAGGAGCAGGCGCCATGGTGGCAGGTGGACCTGGAGCAAACGGTCGGCCTCGAGCGGATGGTGATCTGGAATCGCTGCGAACCGGACATGGCGGGCCGCAATTCCCGGATCCAGGTGCTGGCGTCGGAAGACGGCAAGAACTTCAAGCCGCTCTATCAGCACGATGGAACGGTGTTCTTCGGTTTTTCAGACCAGCATCCGCTGACCGTCCCATTGCCGGGAACCAGGGCACGTTTCCTGCGACTCGCGCTGGCCGGCACCAGCTATTTCCATCTGGACGAAGTGGAGGTGTTCGCCGCCGGTTCAACCCATAACCTCGCGCTCGGCAAGCCTGCCACGCAAAGCAGCGTCAGTCAGTGGTCCGTTGCCCACCTCCAGACCGGCGAGAACAGCCCCCGCCCGCATCCGACCGCGCAGGTCATCGAGCGCGGACTGCAGCTCGCCGCCAGCCAGCGCCGTCTGGGCGCGAAAAACGTGGACCAAGCCGAGCAGGTGCTCCGTGAAGTCTCGCGCCTGGATGCCGTGGCGGACGTGGCCCCGAATGACCGCCGCGAACTCTACTTCCGCGCCCGCCGGGCCGTCCGCGAGCTGGCGCTGGCGAATCCCTTGCTAGACTTCGACTCGTTGCTTTTTGTGAAACGCGCGCCCGGCATGTTCCCGCACATGAGCGACCAGCATTACGGCTGGTGGTCGCGTGGCGGTGGCGGCATCTGTGTGCTCGAGGGCTTCAAGACCGACACCCCGCGCGTGCGTTGCCTGACGAGCGACATGCCGGAAGGCAGCTTCATGGGCCCCGATCTCTCATTCGATGGGAAGAAGCTGCTGTTTGCATACTGCCGCTTCCATCCGGAACTCGCCAATGAACCGAACAAGGCCGACAAGACCCGCGTGCCGGAGGACGTCTTCTATCACATCTATGAGATGGAGGTGGACGGCTCCGCCCGCCGCCAGCTCACCCAGGGCAAATACGATGACTTCGATGCCCGTTACCTGCCCAACGGCGAGCTGGTCTTCGTCTCAACCCGCAAGGGCACCACCATCCAGTGCAGCCAGTGGTTTTCCGACTCCACGCGCGACACCGACCATCCCGACAGCTACGTCCGCTGCGGCGGGGACAACTTCCGACCGGTCCCGGTCTTCACGCTGCACGGCATGGCCGCCGATGGCCGCATGCTCCGCCCGCTCTCCGCATTCGAGAACTTCGAGTGGGCCCCGTCAGTCGCCAACGACGGGCGGATCCTCTACACGCGCTGGGATTACATCGACCGCTTCAACGGGCACTTCTTCAGCTTGTGGTCCGCCAACCAGGATGGTTCCAACCCACAGCTCGTGTACGGCAATTACACGGTGAAACCCCAGGTGAAGATCGAGGCGCGTGCCATCCCCGGCTCCTCGAAAATTGCCTTCATTGCCGCCGCCCATCATTCGATCTACGGTGGCTCGCTTTGCCTGTTAGACCGGAATGCCGGTACCGAGGGTGATGCGCCGCTCACCCGCCTGACACCCGCCGTGCCCTTCCCGGAAACCGAGGCGAACGTGGATCAATTCTTCGCCAACCCGTGGCCGCTCTCGGAGGATTACTTCCTCGTGAGTTGGTCGGACCGGAAACTGCCGCCGCATTGCCGCGCCACCGAGGAACAAAACCCGCGCAACGCCACCGGAATTTATCTGCTAGACTCCTTCGGCAATCTGGAACTGCTGCATCGCGATCCCACGATCGCGTCCGCCTCGCCGCTGCCCATCGCGCCGCGCGGGTGTCCGCCGGCGCAACCAATGCTCGCCGGGCGCGATGGCACGCAGGAAGGTCGCGTGCTGTTGCAGGATGTCTATCGCGGACTCGGCGGCATCCCGCGCGGCTCGGTCACACAACTCCGCCTGGTGGCCGTGCCGCCGAAAGTGCAGCCGCACATGAACCAGCCCAGCCTCGGGGTCTCGGCGGAAGATCCCGGCAAGTTCGTCCTCGGCACCGTGCCGGTGGAAGCGGATGGCTCGGCCTACTTTTTGGTGCCCAGTGGCGTGCCCGTGTTTTTCCAAGCGCTCGACCAACGCGGCGTCGCCGTGCAGACGATGCGCACCCTGACCTACGTCATGCCAGACCAGACCCTCGCCTGCATCGGCTGCCACGAACACCGCGAATCCGCGCCACCTGCCGGTCGGCCTGCGCTGGCCGTCGCACGCGAGCCATCGCAGATCACGCCCGGCCCGGCGGGCTCCTGGCCGCTGCGCTTCGACCAGCTAGTCCAACCGGTGCTCGACCGGCGCTGCGTCGAGTGCCACCGCCCCGGCGCCAAAGATGCGCTGGCCGCCAAGCTCGATCTCACTCCGGAGCACGCCTACGACTCGTTGCTAGGCTTTGCCGACGGTGACTTGAAGAAGCATTCCTTCGAGCGCGACAGCTCGGTGCCTGGCCAGGGCACGGCCGCCAATAGCAAACTTTGGCAACTGCTCACCCAAGCCGATGGCCACGCAGGCGTTGTACTCGACGCTGATGGCGCCAACCGGCTCGTGACATGGTTGGACACCTACGCCCAGCGTGCCGGTCATTTCAGCGCACAGCAGGAGGCACAACTCGCCGCGTTCCGCCGCGACTGCGCTCCCTTGCTCAAGGCAGGACCGCCCCCATGAACCTCGCGCCATATCGTGCTTCCCGCAATAGGGTCAAGCTGCGCGGCATCGTCGATCACAACTCTGCCAAGCCGCTCTTGCCGCCGTTTTCCCGTGGTTCGATTTCCTGGCGGTTTGCCGGTTAGACCCGCTGCGCCGAATCTTCAACTTGGATGGCGGATAGCGGCGCGGTTCCCATGGAGCGCGGTCCGTCTCGCGGGTGCTGGTGGCGAAGGTCGCCGACATTCCTCAGGTCATAACTTGTTTTCTTGGAATAATCCGCCACTCTGCCGCCTCCCAATTCCACCATGGGCATGCGGACGTTAATCACCTGGTTCCTCGGGCTGGCTTTCCAGTTGGCCCAGGTGTGGCCGGTGGTTGCCGTCACGCCGCCCGCTGCGGCGGCGGTCAAGTCTTGTGAGTGCTGCGCGGGGAGCAAGTCCTGCTGCTGCGCGGAAAGCCAGCAACCCGACCCCAAACCGACACCGCAGCCTCTCACCTCGGGGGGCCTGCTGAAAGCCATGGCCATGAAGACCGCGGAAACCCGGGTGTCTGCAGTTCCGCGGCATGACGACGGGCTGGCAGCCACCCTCGCGGTGGCCCAGGCCGCCGCCCCACCCGTTGGTTATGCCGGGGTCCGGTTAGCCGTGGCGTTTTGCAGTTTGGTCATCTGAGTTAGCGCCGTTTCAGGCGTATTGTGCCCGCTCATCTCCGCCGTCTTGGTGGCGGGGCCCCCCGGCACAAGTTTCCAAAGCTGCTTTCCTAACAATAACTCAAATGACTTATGTATGCTAAATTCCTGGCCGGTCTGGCGGTGGCCGGTGGCCTGCTGCAAGCGGGCGAACCACGGCTCTTGAATAACAACATGCTTGCTGCCCTGAGAGCAGAGGCTGCCCGCACTCACCCGTCTGTGGCCGCCGCCAAACACCGCGCCGAGGCCGCCGCACTCGACGTGCGGGGCGTCCGCTTGTGGAACGACCCGATGGTCGGCCTCGGCTTGATGGCTGCGGAACAATCGATGCGCACGGATCTGGGCGACCTCATTGTGGGGGTCGAACAGACGCTGCCAAAGCCCGGGATGTACGCCGCCAAGCGCCTCAAAGCGGAAGCCCTCCACCGCGCGGAGATGGCTTCCGCCACCGCCGCAGCACTCACCGCCAGTGCGACCGCCGCGCGGGATGCCATCGAACTCGCCCTCGCCGACGAATCAATCACCCTCCAACAAGCGCAGGTCACCTGGCTCGCGGCGATGGCGGAAAACGCCCGCCAACACTTGGCCGACCCGACGGGCACGAGCCTCGACGCGCTGCGGATGGAGACGGCACTGGTCAAGGAAACGCAGGTGCTCGAGGCCGTCCGCCGCACCCGTGATGGAGTGGCCAGGAAACTCAACCTCACGCTCGGCCGTCCGGTGGACACCGCGTGGCCCGCGTTGAAACTGCCCGCCACTCCGCCGCCAGTGCCGCTCGCCCCGGCGGAGATCGCACGCATTCCCTACGCCAATCCCAAAGTCCGCGTGCTGCGGGAAATGGCCGGTGCCGCCAGCCAGGATACGCGCATCGCCAATCGTGAGCGCTTGCCCGCTGTGTCCGTCGGCATCGACACCAGTGTTTACTCGGGTGGCGATTGGCGTAGCACCACGCTGGGGGTGAAAATGAGCTTGCCATGGTTCAACGACCGCTCCTATCAAGCCAACATCGCCGCCGCCCGCAGCCGCGAACTCGCGGCCAACCGCGAGGTGGAAACCCTGCGCCGGGAGATCGCCACCGAAGTTCTAACATCGGCCACCGAGGCCGCCAACGCCGCCGCCCAGGCCCGCGCGTATGGCGGCGAGATTCAGGCCAAGGCCCTGCAAGCCAACCAAGCCATCGAAGCCGCCTGGCTCAGCTCGAAGGTGCCGTTGACCGAGTTGCTGGATGCCAGCCGCATGCTCTTTTCCATCCGCCTCGAACAACGCCGCTTCACCGCCATGCAGTTGGCGGCCATCGAACAACTCCACGCCCTCGTCCCTAACCGCTAAGCCATGAGAACCTGCCTCACCATTTGTCTAACGGCCATGCTCGCCGTCGCCGCCACCTGGTTCGTCATGCGGCACTCGCCAGCGCCCCCGATACCAGCCGCCAGCACGCGCGCGCCGCATTTCTATCAGTGCTCCATGCACCCGCAGGTCACCAGCGACCAACCCGGCCGCTGCACCATCTGTGGCATGGAACTCACCCCGATTTTCGCGGGCGAGAGCGGCTTCGACGGCACCGGCGACCATGTCGTCACGCTCACCCAGAACCAGATTCAGGTGCTGCAAGTGCAAACCGCGGCAGCGCAGACCCGGCCACTCGTCCGCACCCTGCGGGTGGCGGGCACGATCACTGAGAACTCGATCCGCCACCGCATGCTCGCGGCCTACGTGGACGGCCGCATCGACAAGTTATATGTCAACTATCCGGGCGAGGAGGTTGCCGCCGGGCAAGCGCTCGCGGATATCTACAGCCCAAGCTTGCTCCAGGCCGAGCGCGAATACCGTCAACTCGGCGGCGACCTGCACCGAGGCACCGCGCTGCGGCTGCGCCAAATGGGCCTCGCGCCCGCCCAGATCGAGGCGCTTGCGCAAAAGCCCGCCGACGCGCTCACCTCGCAACTGCTCTCTCCTATCAGCGGCACCGTCGTCACGCAGGCGGTGTCCGCCGGCCAGTACGTGAGCACCGGCGAGCGGCTGTTTGAAATCGCGGATTTCTCCAGCATGTGGTTCCTGTTCCGCGCCTACGAGCAGGACCTGCCATGGCTCAAAACCGGCTTGCATGTCCGAGTCACCACCCCGGCGCTTCCTAACAAAACATTCGCCGGCAACATCACCTTCATTGATCCGAACTTCGACGCGGCGACCCGTTCCACCAGTGTGCGCGTCGAGCTGCCGAATCCCCTCGTGAATGGCAACCGTGAACTCCTCAACCGCCTCTATGCCGATGGCATGGTCGAACTCGAGGCGCCGGCCGTGCTAACCGTGCCGCGCTCGGCGGTGCTCGCCACCGGTCCTGAAGCCGTGGTTTACCTCGACCACAGCGGCGGCGCCTACGAGCGCAGGGTGGTGCAAACCGGCCGCCGCGGCGACACCGATCTGGAAGTTCTGGCCGGCCTCCAGGACGGCGACCGGGTGGTCACCAACGGCAACCTGCTCATCGACGGCCAGGCGGAAATGAACCGCGCGTTCATGACCCCCGCCGAACCCGTGGCCATCAAAGCGCCCGTGGCCGCCGCTCCGCTCGGCGCTTTGAACGACGCACAGAAGTCCTCCATCGCGGACTTCGTCAAGGTCGCCGATGCAATGGCGGCGGCCCTCGGCGCGGATGATCTAACGGCCTTCACCACCGCCGGCAAGCCCGCGATGGAAACGACCGCTGCCATGGTGAAGCTCCTGCGCCCCAACGCGGCGCCCGACGCGGCCCTTGACGCCCTCGATGTGGCCCGCCATTTCCATGGCATCGCCGATCTCAAGAGCGCGCGGCTGGCATTCCACCAGTTCTCGACTGCGGCCACCGCCGTGCTGGAACCCTTGCGCAAGGCCGCCGGGATGCCGGAGTTCCAACTCTACGAATGTCCCATGGTCAATCAAGCCATTCCCGGCGTGCCCAAGCAAGCCCGCTGGATCCAAACGAACGGCCGTGAGTTGAAGAACCCGTTCTTCGGCACGGAAATGCCGGACTGCGGCGAGGAAATCCAACCCTAGCCTTTCCGGAACATGATCGGAACCATCATTGATTGGAGCCTGCGCAACCGCTTTCTCGTCATTTGCGGCACGCTCATGTTGATTGCCCTCGGCATTCGCGCCATCCGCCTCACACCGGTGGACGCCATCCCGGATCTAACGGAAAACCAGGTGCTCGTGTATGCCGAGTGGATGGGCCGCAGCCCGCAGGAGGTGGAGGACCAGGTGACCTTTCCGCTGTCCACCGGCTTGCAGGGCCTGGCCGGCGTCAAGGAGGTGCGTGCCAGCTCGATGTTCGGGTTCTCGCTGCTAACCATCATCTTCGAGGAGGGGGTGGACACTTACTTCGCCCGCACCCGGGTGCTGGAGCGGCTCAACTTCCTGCAAGGGTCGATGCCCGAGAGCGTCAAACCCCAGCTCGGCCCCGATGCCTCGGGACTCGGCTGGGTCTATCAATACTACCTCCATGTCGATCCGGCCATGGCCCGGGACGGCGGCTACGACCTGGCGCAACTCCGCTCGCTGCAGGATTGGAAGATCCGCTATGAACTCGCCAGCGTGCAAGGCGTCGCCGAGGTCGCCAGCATCGGCGGCTTCGTCAAGCAGTATCAGATCGAGCTGTCGTCCACCAAGATGCGGGCCGCCAACGTCACGCTCATGGAGGTGCTTGCCGCCGTGCAAAACGCCAACCTCAACGTCGGTGGCAAAACCGTCGAGGAAAACGGCGCGGAGTTCGTGCTGCGCGGCGTGGGGCTGGTCACCAGTCCGGAAGACCTCGAACTGGTCACGGTCAAGGCGCAGGATGGCATCCCGATTTATCTGCGGGACCTCGCCACGGTCCAACTCGGCGGGGATTTCCGCCGCGGCACGCTCGATCTCAACGGCGAGGAAGCCGTCGGCGGCACCGTCGTCATGCGCACCGGCGAGAATGCCAAGGCCGTCATCGCACGGGTCAAGGAGAAGATCGCCGCGATTGCCGAGAGTCTGCCGCCGGGCGTGAGCATCCGGCCGTTCTATGACCGCAGCGAACTGATCGACCGCACCATCGACACGCTCAAGCACGCGCTCATCGAGGAAATCATTCTCGTCACTCTCGCCCATATCGTGTTCCTGTGGCACTTCCGCAGCATCCTCATCGTGACGCTGCCGTTACCGGTTTCCATCCTGATCTCGTTCCTGCTGATGAAGCAGTTCGGCATCACCAGCAACATCATGTCTCTAACAGGAATCGCCATTGCCATCGGCGTGCTGGTGGACGCGGCGATCGTGGTCACGGAAAACGTCATCCGCCATTGTGAGAAGGAGGAGGCGGCAAAGGGCCGTGCGCTCACTCGCCCGGAGACGTGGGACACCACGCTGGCCGCCTGCAAACAAGTGGGACGGCCGATCTTCTTCGCGATGGCCATCATCATCCTCGCCTTTGTCCCGGTCTTCGCGCTCACCGGTCAGGAGGGCAAGTTGTTCCATCCGCTCGCTTTCACCAAGACCTTCGCGATGCTCGGCTCCACGTTGTTGGCGGTGACGTTGGTGCCGGTTCTGTGCTCGTTGTTAGTGCGGGGGCCGTTCCATGCCGAGGACCGGAACCTGGTGATGAAGTTGCTGCTGCGAATCTATGAACCCACCCTCGACTGGGCGCTCAGGCACCGCCAGACGGTCCTCACTGCGGCGGGACTGATCCTCGCCTTTTCCTTGTCAGTGGCGTTCGGCCTGCCGCACGCCGGCGTGAAGGCCATCCGCGATGCCGGCTACCCGCGGGTGGCGGCGCTGGTCACCGGGTTCGGCCGGGAATTCATGCCGCCGCTCAACGAGGGCAGCCTGCTCTACATGCCGGTGATGCTGCCCAAAACCGGGCTCAAGGAGATCCAGCGCGTGATGTCATGGCAGGACCAGGTGCTCGCCGCCACTCCCGAAGTGGCCAGCGTGGCCGGCAAGCTCGGCCGCTTCGACACCGCCACCGATCCGGCCCCCACGGAAATGTTGGAAACCACCATCATGCTCAAGCCGGAATACATCCCTAACGGCCGGTTTCGCGTGATGCGCAACCCGGCCTGGCGCGAGGGCATGACGCTGGAGAAACTCAAGGCCGAACTCACCGAGAAAATGAAACAGGTGCCCGGCTACGTCCCCGCCTTGCTCCAACCGATCGAGAACCGCATCCTCATGCTCTATACTGGCATCCGCGCCCAGGTCGGCGTGAAGATCTACGGCGACAATCTCGACGCGATCCAACGCAAGGCGTTTGAGATCGAGAAACTCATCCATGGCATCGCCGGGTCAACGGGCGTGTCGCCGTCCCGCGTCCAGGGCAAACCGTATCTCACCATCGCGGTGGACCGCCGCGCCATGGCGCGTTACGGCCTGAGCGCCAAAGACGTGCTCGACGCCGTGGAAATCGCCATCGGCGGCAAGAACGTCAGCACCACCATCGAAGGCCGCCAGCGCTTTCCGATCCAAATTCGCGTCGAACGCGGCGAGCGGGACGACCTCGACAAGCTCAGCCGCATTCTCATCGCCGCGCCGCGCGGCATGAGCGGCGGCGACTCTCCTAACATCCCCTACGTCCCGCTCGGCATGGTGGCCAAGCTCAGCCGCGGGGTCGGTGCCAATGAGATCGCCTCGGAAAACGGCCGTCTCCGGTCCTATGTCCAGGCCAACGTCCGGGACCGCGACCTCGGCGGCTTCGTCCAGGAGTTGGAACAACAGCTCAAGACCGTCAACTGGGGGAGCATGACCTACAAGCTGACCGGCGAATACGAAAACCAACGCCGCTTCGTGCAAACCATGCAGGTGGTTTTTCCCATGGTGCTGCTGGTGATCTTCGGGTTGCTCTACCTCGTCTATCACAGCGCCCTGGAAGCCGCCCACGTCATGCTCGCCGTCCCCTTCGCACTGAGTGGCGGGGTGCTGCTGCAAAAGTTGTTAGGGTATCACTTCAACGGCGCGGTGTGGGTCGGATTCATCGCGCTGTTCGGCACTGCGGTCCAGACCGGCGTGGTGATGGTGGTCTATCTCGAGGAAACCGTGAAGGCCCGCATGGCTGAGAAAGGCCTGGCCTTCAGCAGCGCCGATCTGCTGCAAGCCGTCAAGGACGGCGCCCGCCTCCGGCTGCGGCCGAAAGTCATGACCGTGGCCACCATCGTCGCCAGCCTCATGCCCATCATGTGGAGTCACCGCCAGGGGGCGGAAGTCATGCAGCCGCTGGCCACACCGGTCATCGGCGGCATGCTCTCCAGCCTGCTGCACATCCTCATTGTCACCCCGGTGATCTTCCTCTGGCTGCGCGAACGCGAGTTGCGGCAGGGGCAGGTGGTAGGGCGTGGCGGCCGCGCCGCGCCCTGATTGCCCTGCGGGTGAAGCGGCCCATGTGCGGTCCATCCACCGCGCTTCCGCACCGCCCATCCGGGCGGACCAGTGGGCGGCCCGAGGCCGTGCCGCCCTGATACCATCCGACCCGTCCTACCACCCGAAACACTCCCGCGCGTTGTTGCTCGTCAGTTCCGCAAACTCCCCGACACTCATTCCCAGCGCCCTGGCCAACCCCGCCCCGATCGCCGACAGATTCGCCGGATGATTGCGGTTTTCCGGCAGCGGATGACTCACCTGCTCCGGCGGCGGCAGCATCTCCGGCGCATCGGTCTCCACCAGGATCCGCTCTCGCGGCAAGCGCCGGAACACCTCTAACACCGCCGCCTGGCGGGGCTGGAGAAGATGCCCGGAGCAAGAAAAACAGGCCCCCAGTGGCAGCAGGCGTCGCGCCGTTTCCAAGGAGCCACCAAACGCATGCAGCAGGAACCGCGGCGGTGGAGCCTCCACTGCCAAAGCCTCAAACAAGCGCCCCCAGGCCTTGACACAATGGATGGTCACGGCCCGCCGCAATTCCCGTGCCATCCGCAGTTGCACCAGGAACACCGACCCTTGCACTGCCACGCCCGGGGCCGCCACCCGGCGGTCCAACCCACACTCCCCCACCGAGGCCTGCGGAAACCTGCCTAACAATTCTCGGAGCCGCTCCTGCCACCGGTCCGCCACCTCCTGCGCCTGCCACGGATGAATCCCGAACGCCGGGACAATCCGCTCCGGATAGGCCGCGGCCAGCGCTGCCACCGCCTCCCAATCCCCTTCCCCGGTGGCATTGACCACCGCACGCACCACCCCGGCGGCAACCATCGCCGCCACCATCGACTCCGCGGCTCCGGCCCCGAAAAACTGCAGGTGGTTGTGACAGTCGATCCACTTCATCCTCACGGCGACACTTGCCATGCCACCTGTCGCACGATTTTCCAAGAAATCAGCCCGAAATCCTCCATCCCGCCCGAATTCGCGATTTTTGGGCATATCTGCGCAGCCTTTGAGCAGATATGCGTAGTCACACCCTGAGTTTGCCTCCATCTTCCCGTCCAGCGAGCGAGCAATAACACCTTCAACAGGTTGCATTGCTCATCCGCCCGCCATTGACTCGCCTCTGACATTCTCAACCCGAAATACCTAACACAGTCAGCAATGACCCGTAAGTACCACCAATCCGATTCATCCCAAACCTGAATAACACCACCAATGAAAACAAGCTGGAAACTCCCCAATGTCTCGACCATCAGCCGATGGATTCTGCAAAAACCAAGCAATCTGCTGTGGGCCGCCGGCGGCGGAGCCTCGCTCGCATTGGTCCTGATCTCCTGCGCCACCTCGCGCACCATGATGGCCCCACCCAGCATCCCCGGTGCCACCTTCGTCGGCACCAAGGAATGTGCCACCTGCCATGAAAAACTCGTCCGCGACTTCCGCACTGCGGACCACGCCAAGCTCCAGGCCAAGGGCAAGAATGCCATCGATATGGGCTGCGAATCCTGCCACGGTCCCGGCAGCAAGCACGTCGAAGCCGGTGGCGGCGTTGGCACCATCGTCAACCCCAAGAAATCCGCGGAAACCTGCTTCCAGTGCCACGTTGACAAGAAGGCCCAGTTCAGTCTGCCTTACAGCCATCCAGTGCTGGCCGGCAAGATGAGCTGCAGCGACTGCCATAACCCGCACAAGGGCAGCTCCGTCAGGGGCGGCGGCACCCAACTCAACGGCAAGAATGAAACCTGTGCCGATTGCCACAAGCAACAAAGCGGTCCCTTCGTCTATACCCACGATGCCGTCCGCGAAGGTTGCTCCTCCTGCCACAGCCCGCACGGTTCGGTGAACCAGAAGATGCTCACCGAGCGCAACCATACCTTGTGCCTGAAGTGCCACATCGATGCCAATAGTGTCACCACGGCGGCTACCATGGGGTCATCCGGCGGTCATGGTGGCAATGGTAGCGACATCCAACGCGGTGCCTGCTGGAGTGCTGGCTGCCACGAGGCGATCCACGGATCCAACGTCAGCAACAGACTGCGATTCTAACTAACCCTCCGAATCAACCTCAAACATATCACCACATGAAACCGATCCGCTTTTCAAACCTCTTGGGACAATCCAGGACCCTGCGTTCGTTCCGTCTCGCACTTGCCACTCCGGCCCTTGTGCTCACCCTCACCACCGCCCACGCCGGCACTCCCGCCAGCACGCCGGCACCCGCCGAACCCGCCGCCCCAGCGTCCAACTGGATTGGCTTCACCATCGGTGGCGCCTTCATCAATGGCAATGACGCCGGCATGATGCGCCGGACCCAGACCAACGGCGACTTCTACGGTGGCATCGATTCGTTCCAGTTCGCCAAGGCGCTCGACAAGGACACCACCCTGACCATCGACGGCCACGTTCTGCCCGGCTTGGAAGACTACGAGGGCAACCTCAACATCACCAAGAACAATCTCGGCTACCTCAAGGCCGGATACAAACAATACCGGACGTGGTATGACGGCAGCGGTGGCTACATGCCCCAATTGGCGCAGCTTTACGCCGAGCCGGCGTGGGGTGACGAACTGTCCGTGGACCGCGGCGAGTTCAGCTTCGAGGCCGGCCTGCGAATGGAAAACCTGCCGGAGATCACCTTCGCCTACAACCACGCCTATCGGGATGGTCAGAAGGACAGCACGAGCTGGGGCGACAGACCAACAACCTGGGCCGGCAGTACCACTCCCTTCAAGTTCGCGCCCGCATTGTGGAACCTGGACGAGAGCACTGACACCTTCGGACTCGACATCGAACATACCCTCGGCAACACCGACCTCGGCATGGGCCTGACTTATGAGCATACGAAATACACAAACTCGCTCTCTTACCGCACGGGTAGTTTCAATAGCTCGACCAATGCCAACAACCGCCTCGATACCACCAAGACGGACCAGTACACCATGGACCTGTTCGCAGGCAATGTCCATAGTGTGACTCGCTTCAATGACAAGTTGTGGCTCACGG
The DNA here is from genome assembly GCA_026397725.1 of Verrucomicrobiota bacterium. Taxonomy (GTDB): domain Bacteria; phylum Verrucomicrobiota; class Verrucomicrobiia; order Verrucomicrobiales; family Akkermansiaceae; genus Luteolibacter. The sequence goes on from JAPLUI010000243.1 coordinate 20,935, forward strand.
CAGGTTTTGCCTACACTACTGTCGATACCGACACCGATGGTTACTCCCGCAGCATTGTCAATGCCCCCGGCAATGTCGGCACGAGTGGCAGCTTCGCCACCAGCCCGACTGGCGGTGGCCAATTCGAGCAATGCGTCGGCAATATCAATCTGATGTGGACGCCGATCGCCGATTTGACCATCACCCCTTCGTTGCGCATCGAGCAGTCATCCCAAAGCGCAATCGGGGTGGTTGACAACCACAATGCGGCCGGCGTGACGACGGCGGGTTCCGCCATCCTGGCGGATATCGGCACGAACGCCACCACCGGTGCCCTGGACCTGCGCTACACCGGCATTTCAGATTTGGTGCTCTACGCCAAAGGCCAGTGGGGATACGAAGAGCAAAGAAAATGGTATCAGGACGTTTACACACCTAACGCCAGCCAACCCCCAGTGCCCGCAGGAGCCCCCTCCGATTGGTTGCGTGACGAAATCCAGACCAATGAACAGGAATACATCGTCGGTGCCAATTGGTACCCCCTTAGCGGCTTGAGCTTCTCTCTGCAAGGGTTCTACTCCGAACGCAATAATTCCTACGACCCGACCGCAGGCAACGGTCCCGGTGGCTCAGCCACTCTCCGGCCGGCCATGCTGGACTTCGATACCACCGTGGATGACGTCAACCTGCGGATGACTTGGCGGCCGATGAGCAATCTGTCCTTGGTGACCCGCTATGACTACCGCGAAACCGAGTATTCCAATCGTGGGGTCAGATGGACTCCAACCGACATTCCGGGAGGACCTCCTGGCTCTACCATCTTGAACGAGGTTGATAGCAGCAATATCACCGCGCACATCTTGAGCGAGAGTGTCACCTGGAGTCCCCTGGCACGGCTCTATGTGCAAGGCAACCTCAGTTATACCTGGGCGCAGACCGACACCAATAGCCAGTGGGCTCCCGACTCGGATAACGATTACGTGTCCGGCAGCCTGACTTGCGGCTATGCGATTGACGACCGCACGGACATCACCGCCAGTTACACCTATTACGGAGCTAGCAACTATGCCCAACAAGGCTATCCCTACACCGCTGTAAGCCCCAATGGGATTCCCTATGCCATGGGTTACGGACTGGAAACCCAAGAGCATGCCGTGAGCCTGACGCTGACCCGCGCGCTGACTCCCAACATGGTCTGGAACCTGCGTTACGCCGTGATGACCAGCCAAACCGACTCCCAAGATCAGAGTGGCGGATTCAACGACTTCACTGCCCAGATGGTTTCGACCGGCCTGCAAATCCGTTTCTGATGTGATAGAGTGATTCGAAGTTAAGACCAACCAACCAACCAACACACCTGATTATGAACTGGAAATTACAAGCCTCCGTGCTTTCCGCCGCCCTGCTGATTGCCGCTCCTGCGGCCTTTGGTGATGCCGCTGAACTTTACGGCAAGAGCTGCGCGTCCTGCCACGGCAAGGACGGCAAGGGCGATAGCGTCATGGGCAAGAAGAGCAAGGCCAGGGACTACACCACCGCCGAAGGGCAGAAGTGGACCGATGAGGAAGGCGTCAAGGCCATCCTTGAAGGCAAGGAAAAAATGAAGGGCTACAAGGAAAAGGTCACCGAGGCGGAAGCCAAGGAACTGGTCGCCTATATCCGCAAATTCAAGAAATAAGCAGTAGTTGCGGCTGCCAGCCGCATGCATCTTGGGCGGGGTCTCGGCAACGAGATCCCGCCTTTTTGATCCCTCCGAAAACAATCGTTGCATCGCGACGCCGGTCCGTGAGAAAACCCCGCCGCCACCCACCACCCAACTAACCAAACCCCGCCACCATGAGCGAAGAAACCACTCCCGCTACCCCTGCTACCCCTGCAGCTCCCGCCGCCCCCGCTGCCGGGTCGTCCACCCGTCTCAGCCGCCTGCGCAACTGGCTCAGTCTCTCCGGCATGGTGCTGGCGTTGGCGGCCTTTTTCGCCTTCCTCATGCTCTTCGGCATGGACTTCTTCGCCGCCCATGCGAACCCCTACATGGGTATTCTCGCCTACGTCGTGGCACCGATGTTCCTGATCGCGGGCCTGCTCATCACCCTGGTGGGCTACATTCTCGAAAACCGCCGCGTCCGCAAGGGGCTCGCCGATGACGATTCCCACCTCATCCTGCACGTCAATCTCGCCCGCAAGCGGGACCGCCGCCTGCTCGTGGGATTCGTCGGCGGCAGTCTCGGGTTCCTGTTTCTCACGGCGCTGGGCAGCTACCAGACCTATCACATGACGGAAACCAATTCGTTCTGCGGCAAGACCTGCCACACCTCGATGGATCCGCAGTTCAGGGCCTATGAGCACTCCGCCCATGCCAGGGTCGCCTGCGTCTCCTGTCATGTGGGTCCGGGTGCCGCAGCCTATATTCGCACCAAGATCAGCGGCGTGCGCCAGCTCTATCACACCGTGGCCGGCGATTTCAACCGCCCCATCCGCCTGCACAACGTCAATCAGCGGCCGGCCCAGGAAACCTGCCAGTCCTGCCACTGGTCCCAAAAGCACACCGGTGATCTCCAGAAGACCTACAAACATTTCCTGGCCGACGAAACCAACACCCCCTTCACCGTGGCGATGATCCTCAAGGTGGGTGGCAGCGATCCGATCCGCGGGCCCGTGGCGGGCATCCATTCGCACATGAATGTTGCCAACACCATCGAGTTCATCGCGCTCGACGACGACCGCCTGAACATCCCCTGGGTCCGCGTGACCGATATCAACAACAAAGTCACCGAATACCGGACCGCCGAATTCAAGGATGACCCCGCCAAACATCCGATTCGCAGAATGGATTGCATGGATTGTCACAACCGGCCGTCGCACAAGTTCATGACCCCGAATGCGGCGGTGGATCAGTCGATGGCCTTCGGCCGCATCGATCCGGGTATCCCGTGGGCCAAGGCCAAGGTCGTCAAGGCCCTCACCGGCAAGATCGGAGCCGAGGGTGGGCCGACCGTGACCTACCGCACCCGTGAGGACGCCGAGTCCAAGATCGAGCAATACCTCCGCCAGGAATTCCCCGATAACGAACCGCGGATTGACGCGCTGATCGCCGAGGCCAAGGCGATTTACAAGATCAACTTCTTCCCGGAAATGAAGGCGGACTGGCGGGTGCATCCGGACCATATCGGCCACAAGGACACGCCCGGCTGCTTCCGCTGCCACGATGGCAAACACCTGGCCAGCGACGGCAAGAGTTCCATCAAGGGCAGCGATTGCAACGCCTGCCACCTCATCGTGGCCCAGGGTGCCGGCAAGGATCTGGAGAAAATCAACCCGCAAGGCACGGCGTTTTTCCACATCGATTCGGAGAACTCCGACCCGACCTGTGCCGAGTGTCACAACGGCCAAACGCAGGAGTAAGCGCCCCAATCACTGCCCGTTTCTTGCTCGGAAGTTGACTCTGCGCCGGACCGCGTCGAGTATCCCCCGCCTGTCCCCATCCATCGCCCATGAAATTATCACATCTTTGCCTGGGATTCCTTATCCTGGCTGCCAGTGCCTGCAAGCAAAACCGGAAAATCGAGGTTTACGAAGTCCCCAAGGTGGTCGCCCCCGGTCCGCAAGCCGCCCCTGCCGGCGACCCCCACGCCGGTCTGCCCGGCATGACGCCCGGGGCCACCATGCCCGGCGGCACCAGCGGTGATCCCCATGCCGGACTGAGTGCCGACCAATTGGCGGCGGTCGGCGCGAGCAGCAGCCCGCAGGTCACTGACACTCCGCCAGCCCATTGGAAAAAGCAGCCCGCCACCTCGATGCGGCAGGCCAGTTACCTCGTCACGGGTGACGGCGGTGCCACCACCGACATTTCCCTGATCATCTTGCGCGGGGCCGCCGGCGGCACCCTCGACAACGTCAACCGGTGGCGCGGCCAACTCGGCCAAGCGCCGCTTGACGAGGCCGCTCTCAAGCAATCCTCCCAGACCCTCAGCACCCCGGTGGGCGAAGCCGTGGCCGTCGAAATCGAGGGCCTCGCCCCCGGCAATGATGCCGCCAAGGACGGCCGCATGGTCGGCGTCATCGCCAACAAGGGGGGCGATGCCTGGTTCTATAAAATGCGTGGCAATGCCACCCTGACCGCCGCGGAAAAAGACAACTTCATGAAGTGGGTCCTCACCGTGAAACCCGCCACCGTGCCTAACGCCACTGCGCCCAACACCACTCCACCCAACACCACGGCGCCTAACGTCACCACGCCTAACGTCACCACGCCCAACGCCACGGTGCCTAACGTCACCACGCCTAACACCACTCCGCCCACCGCCATCTCCCCCGCCGCGCCTGCGGTCCCGCCACCTGCCGCAGCCGGGGATGGCAGCCTCACCTGGCAAGTCCCGGCCGGCTGGACCCTGAACCCGGCGGCCAGCGCCATGCGCTATGCCACCTTCAGCATCGCTGCCGCCGATGGCACCAAAGGGGAACTGGCAGTCACCCATTTCCAGGGCGAGGTCGGTGGCGATCTCGAAAATGTGAACCGTTGGCGCCAGCAGGTGGCCCTGCCCCCGGTGGATCAAGCCGGCCTGGCCCCGCTCGTCTCCAAGCTCAGCGCCGGCCCCAAGTCCCTGTCCCTCATTGACGTCACCGGTGCCCAAGCCCGCCTGGTCGCGGGTTGGACCCGCCACGGTGCGGACACCTGGTTTTTCAAGTTCACCGGACCGGAGGCCCTGGTTGGTGCGGAGAAGTCCAAGTTCACGGCCTTCCTCGAGTCGGTTCGTTTTACCAAACCTGAATGATGACTGCTCTCAAGCGCCTGTTCAAAGCAATCTCCTCGCTGCGTCTAACCATCCTGTGTCTCGCTGCGGCCCTCGTGCTGGTGTTTGGAGGGACGCTGGCGCAGGTGGAGCTGAATCCGCTCCAGGTCCAGCAACAGTATTTTCAAAGCTGGTTGGTGTGGTGGACTGCGCCTTCCGGCAGCTTCGCCATCCCGTTCTTTCCCGGCGGCCATCTGATCGGCGGGGTGTTGCTGGTGAATTTGCTCGCCGCCCACATCCAGCGCTTCAGTTGGACCTGGCGCAAACTCGGCATCCAGCTCGCCCACCTCGGCCTCATCATCATGCTCGCCGGCGGCCTCGCCACCGATCTGTGTTCCGTCTCCAGCTATATGCGCCTCAAGGAAGGTGAAACCAAGAATTACTCGGAAAGCGACACGCACATGGAACTCGCGGTGACGGAGCGAAGCCCCGCCGAGAGCGACCGGGTCACCGCCCTCCCGGGCGACTTGCTTGCTGATGGCGGCACCATCACCCATCAGTCGCTGCCCTTCAAGGTCGTCGTCAAGGGGTTCTACCGCAACTCGGAGTTGAGCATGATCGGCCAGGAGAGCGGTGCCACAGTCCCCGCCTCCAGCAAGGGTGCCGGCGCGAGAATCGCGGTCAAAGCCGTCCCCCGCACCACCGAGATGAACAAGCAGGATGTGATGAGCGCCGTGCTGGAAATCATCCCCGCCGAGGGCGGCGCATCCCTCGGCACCTGGCTCGTTTCCGTGGCCCTGGCCGCCCCCCAGGACTTCGACCTGGCTGGCCGCCACTGGAGCATGGAACTCAGACCCGTCCGCTACTACGAATCCTATAGTTTGTCGCTGATTGATTTCACTCACGAAACCTATCCCGGCACCCAGATTGCCAAGAACTTCTCCAGCAAGGTCACCCTGGCCGACCCCGAACATAACGAAAACCGCCAGGTCCAGATCTATATGAATCACCCGCTGCGATACCTCGGCAAGACCTATTACCAATCCGGCTTTGAACGGGACAACAGCGGCACCATCCTGCAGGTCGTCCGCAATCCGAGCTATCAAGCGCCCTACATCGCCTGCGTCATCGTCTCCCTCGGACTGCTCATCCAATTCACCTATCACCTCGTCGGTTTTGCCCGCCGGGCCCAACCCGCCACCGCGTCATGAACCGTTTCATTCCCTATCTCGTGCTGCTCGTCGCCGCCCTCTGGCTGGGTTCCTCTTGGGTCAGCCCCAAGCCCAAGCCCGGCGATTTTGACCTCAGGTCCTTCAACCGCCTGCCGGTGCTCGTCGGCGGTCGCATCAAGCCGCTGGATACCGTGGCACGCAATTCCCTGCTGATCATGCGCGGCAAGCAGACGCTGCGCTTGAAATCCGGCGAGAAGATGAGTGCCTCGCGCTGGCTGGCCGACGTGCTGTTCAACGCCCCCGTCGCCGACACCTATCCGGTCTTTGCCATCGCCAATCAGGAGGTGCTGGGCATGTTCGGCTTGCCGCAGGAAGACAAACGCTACTGCTCCTTTGCCGAACTCCAACCCGCCCTGCAAAAAGTCGAGGAAGAAGGCCGCCTCGCCGCCGAGATCAATGCCAAGCAGCGCACCGCCTTCCAAAGTGCCATCTACAACCTGCGCAACTCGCTCTATTTCTATCAACAACTCAAGGGCAGCATCCACCTCGAGGACACCCGCAACTTCGGGGCCGAAATCAACAGCTATGCCCAGGCCGTCGCCACCAGCGCCGCCGCCCTCAAGCAAGCCAACACCCAGCCCGACAAGGATCAGCTCGCGCTGCTCAGAAGCGCCGCCGCCCGCTACCAGGCACAAGCCGAGAACGCCTACATGCTCAGCGTGGCCCCACCCGCCGGCGGCCAGGCCGGCGACTGGCTCAGCACCGGGGCCGCCCTGCTGCGCGTGGAATCCCCGCAGACCATCCCGGCCTCGGTCGCCGCCTTTGCCGATCTGGGTGACGCCTTCCGCGCTGGCGACCACGCCGCCTTTTCCCATGTGGCCAACGAATACGCCGGCTGGCTCGGCATCGAGCATCCCGAGTTGAGCGGTCGCACCGCCTACGAGTTGCGCTTCAACCAGATGGAGCCCTTCTATCAAAGCATGGTGTTGTACGTCGCGGCCTTCCTGTTAGCCTGCGGCTCGTGGCTGGCGTTGCCCAAAGGTTTGCGCCAGACCGCCTTTCTGCTGCTGGTGCTGGCGCTGGCGGTCCACTCCTTCGGCATGTTTTCGCGCATGTATCTGCAAGGCCGCCCGCCGGTCACCAATCTCTACTCCTCCGCCATCTTCGTCGGCTGGGGCGCGGTCGTCATCGGCCTCGTGCTCGAGCGCTTGTTCCGCGACGGCATCGGCGCGGCCAGCGCCGGCATGGTCGGCTTCGTCACCCTCATCATCGCCCACCACCTCGGCTCCAACGGCGACACCCTCGAGATGATGCAAGCGGTGCTCGACAGCAACCTCTGGCTGGCCACTCATGTGGTCGTCATCACCGCCGGCTATTCCGCCATGTTCCTGGCTGGCATGTTGGCGGTGGTGTACGTCGGCCTCGGCGTGTTCACCCGCTTGCTCACCCGTGAGACCGCGCTGGCCCTCACCCGCATGGTTTACGGTGTGATTTGTTTTGCCACCCTCTTCAGCTTTGTCGGCACCGTGCTCGGCGGCATTTGGGCCGACCAATCGTGGGGCCGCTTCTGGGGCTGGGATCCGAAGGAGAATGGGGCGCTGCTCATCGTCCTGTGGTGTGCGCTCATCCTGCATGCCCGGTGGGGCGGCTTCATCCGCCAGCGCGGCCTGATGGCCATGGCAATCTTCGGCAACGCCATCACCGCCTTCTCGTGGTTTGGCGTCAATATGTTAGGCGTGGGCCTGCATTCCTATGGCTTCATGGACAAGGCCTTTCCGTGGCTCGTCGCCTTCGTCATCGCCCAAGGTGTGATGATCATCCTCAGCCGCCTGCCTGCCTCCAAATGGAGCAGCTTCCGCAACGCCGAGCGCCGCGACCTCTCCGCCGCCGGCTTCGGCACGCCATCCTAAGTCCCGCGCAAGAATAGCTATCGAATTGTAGCGGCGGTCTATGACCGCCGATGCGAAAGCACAAGCGCCTTGACTCTTCTCATGGCATCGACTTTTCCCGCAGGGGAAAAGTAGTCACAGACCGCCGCTACATGGCACCTCATGCGCATGCGACCGTTATTATTGCGCGGGCACTAAGTCCCGCCACTCTTCTTTTCAGCCTTTCAGCTTTTTCTCCCATGCCCCGCTTCGACCACTTCATGCACCGGGCCATGCACGACCCGGAGCATGGTTACTATGCACGCCGCATTGTCGGCATCGGCCGCCGTGGCGACTTCACCACCGCCCCCATGCTCTCGGCGGCCCCCGCCCGCGCCATCGCCGCCTGGGCCGCGCGGGCGCTGTGCGAGTCGGGCTGCCGCGATTTGATAGAGATCGGGCCGGGCGAGGGCACCCTGGCGGCCGCCGTGCACCGCGCGCTGCCGTGGCACGTCCGCTGGAGAACCCGCCTGCACCTCGTGGAATCCTCCCCCGTCCTCGCTGCGGACCAACAGCGGCTTCTCGGCCGGCGGGCCCGTTGGCATCGCGACATGCCAGCGGCCCTCGCCGCCTGTGCCGGTCGCGCGGTGATTTTCTCCAACGAGTTGGTGGATGCCTTTCCGGTCAGGCGTTTTCAGAACACCGCCGAGGGCTGGCGCGAACTGGCCCTGGTGTTTGATGCTGACCACCGCGTCCGCGAAGTCCTGCTGCCTCCGGCCCCAATGCCGCCATCCTCATCGTTTCAGCAACCCCATCCCGTCGGCCAATGGATCGAAGTCCATGACTCCTACCGCGAGTGGCTCACCGCCTGGCTGCCCGCCTGGCACGCCGGGCGCCTGCTCACCATCGACTACGGCGCCACCGCCGCCGACCTCTATCACCGCCGCCCGCGCGGCACTCTGCGGGCCTATCTTTGCCATCAACGGCTCGAGGGCCCGGCCATCTATGACATCCCCGGCCGGCAGGACCTCACTGCCGACGTCAACTTCACCGATCTGACCGAGTGGAGCGCCCCATGGTGTGCCGCTAGCAGCCTGCTTCCGTTCCGCGAGTTCATCCAAGCCGCCGCTGATCCCTCCAACCCGACCGACCAGGCCCTCCTCAATGAACACGGAGCCGGCACTGCCTATCTGGTTCTCGACCAATCACGCAGTGCCCCCTGATCAAAGGCCGTGCTGAAGGCCTGATGATTTGTCAGACACTCAGTCATCAGCCTGCGAGACGGACCGTGCCGCATGGGAACCCCGCCGCTCTAACGGTTGAGCCAAAGCGGTGTGGCGGGCTGCGCCCTTCCCACCGCACTCCATACATTCGCCTCCGCCTGGGCAGGTGCAGGCAGCGCTTTCCTGGTTCCCGACCCACCACGCAGCACCTGCCGGGGCAGGCTGAACCGCGCATATTTTCTGTAATTCTACGCACCGATTTTTATTCCGTTGTCCGATCCGGAAAATCACCACAAACACCGAGCGGAGCTTCAGCTTAGATCTGGAACCACCATAAGCCCTACCCAGCCATGCCCTCCGTGCCTCTCATTACGGCAGCCGTCTTCATTTCCGCAGATCTCAACGGCGGCGCGGCGGCGGACGGTGCGCACCTCACCCAGTCTTGCGCCATGCGTCGTGGGCAGCGTGCAGGCCCCGGAAATGGGCCAAGATCTGAAGCTCAACCCAAGAACCAAAGCCATTCATCACCATGAGATTTCTAAAGATGCCGCCGCAAATACTTCGCCTGGTATTGCTGATCTTCGCCATTGTGGTTAGCTATCTGGTGGCACGCACCCTGCTGACGCCCTCGTCGTTTCGTGAGTTTGGTTTTTATCGAGGTGCGGCCTTGGTGGAACTTGCGGCGCGTACGCCAGTCTATGCCGGCAAGCAGGCTTGTGGAGTGCGCCACCCGGACGTCCTCAAAACCCTTGCCAAGGGCGGCCACAAGACGCTCTCCTGCGAAGGCTGTCACGGCGTGGTGAGCAAGGACCAACTGGAGAATCCCGATCGCAAAATGGAGAAGCCCACCGCCAAGATTTGCCTGCGTTGCCACGAAGCCAGCCCGTCGCGCCCGGTATGGTTCCGGCAAATCACCGTCAAAGACCATTACGCGGAGACGTGCATCGAGTGCCATATTCCCCATGAACCCAACGAAGTCAATGAATGATTCAATTCCACGCCGACGCATGTTGGCCACCGTTGGCGGCGTGCTCGCCGGCCTGCTCTCGCTGCCGCTGGCACGGGCGCTCAAGAAGAAATTCTCCCCCTCGGCAGTCGCCCTGAAGAATTACGATCCGACCCAGCACAAGTGGCTCATGTGCGTGGATGTGGACAGGTGCATCGGCTGCGGGCTGTGTGCTGATGCCTGCAAAACCGAGAACCAGGTACCCGAGGAAGCGCATTACTTCCGCACCTGGGTCGAGCGTTACATCATCAGGAAACCCGCGCCCGGCGCCGACGCGGTGCGGGGCGAAGTGCTGGTGGATTCACCCAACGGCGGGCGGGGCGGGTTCCCGCCGACGACGGTGCCGCGGGAGGATATCCTCAAATCGTTTTTCGTGCCCAAGCTCTGCAATCTTTGCGAGGCTTCGCCTTGCACACAAGTGTGCCCGGTGGGTGCCACGTTTGATGCGCCGGACGGCGCGGTGTTAGTCGATCCAGCCTATTGCATTGGTTGCGGGTTTTGCATCCAGGCCTGTCCATACGGGTGCCGGTTCTTGAACCCAAAGACCAATACCGCGGAAAAATGCACGCTTTGTTATCACCGCATCGTCCTGGGGCTCAAGCCGGCGTGCGTGGAGATATGTCCGACTCAAGCGCGGGTGTTCGGCGATGTGAAGAACCCGGTTGAGGACGACCCTCTCCAGGCCTTTGTCCGGAACCACAAGGTACACACCCTCAAGCCGCACCTGGGTACCAGTCCCCGTTTGTTATACGCCAATTTAGATAAGGAGGTCCGTTAATATGTCCATGGAAATCGCCACTATTCTCGCCGAGGTTGCGCCGCGCTTCGACGGTTATGTGTACCCCAATGAATCCGGCACGCATCCGCTGTGGGGGGTGCTCATCGTCCTCTATCCCTATATCACCGGCTTGGTGGCTGGCGCGTTCATCATGGCGTCGCTGGTGCGGGTCTTCCGCGTCAAGGCGCTGGAACCGGTCTATCGGCTTTCGCTGCTGACGGCGTTGGCGTTTTTGCTGTGCGCCACCTTGCCCTTGCTGTTCCACCTTGGCCATCCCGTGCGCTCCTATCAAATCATGATCACGCCGCACCTCACCTCGCCGATGGCCATCTTCGGCTTCGTCTATGCGTGGTATCTGATGGCCGTGCTGTTACTGGAATTGTGGTTCGATTACCGGCAGGACTTTGTCGAGTGGTCCAGGACCGAAACCGGGCTTGGCGGCTTCATCTACCGCACGCTCACCGTCGGTGTTACCGACGTGTCGGAGCGGGCGATCGCCCTGGATACCAAGCTGAGCTGGATCATTTCCATTGTCGGCATTCCCTCCGCGTTTCTCCTGCATGGCTATGTTGGCTTCATTTTCGGTTCCATCAAGGCCAATCCGTGGTGGGGCAATGCCATCATGCCGATCATCTTCATTTTGTCGGCAATGGTCTCGGGCATTGCGCTGTGTGTGTTCGTTTACATGGTGTTGAGTTGGATTCGGCGGCGCTCCATCGACATGCGCTGTCTGGATGTCATGGGCATGTTTCTGTTTTACGGGCTGGTGATTGACGCCACCGTGGAGGCCCTCGACTGGGTCCACCGTTCCTATTCCGCACAGGAAGGATTCCATGTGATGGAATACATGGCCCAACAGAGCTTGTTCTACACCTTGAGCATCGGCCAGGTCTTGGTGGGCACGTTGCTGCCGTTGCTGGCGCTGGGCACGCTCCAAGTCGCACGCAAGCACGTCCCGGATCTCGTCCGCAAGCGGATGTATTTCACCTGTTCGGTCTTCGTCCTGATCGGGGTGCTGGCGATGCGCTGGAATGTGGTGATGGGCGGGCAGTTCTACTCCAAGAGCCTGCGCGGCGTGATGAGCTACAAGTTCCAATTCGCCGGTGCCGAGGGCTGGTTCCTGAGCCTGATCCTGCTGAGTTTGCCCTTTGTCATCCTCACCGTGTTGATCAAGTTGTTTCTGTCCGAACGCCTGCCGACGGAGGGCCATGTGCCTCATCGGATCGAAGACAAGTGAACCTCCACGCCTTCGTGAACCCAACCGTGGGCCCTGCCATGCGTGCACCCCCCCATTGCCCAAAGAATCCGCGCTTCTGTCATTGTGTTTGCGATGAGACGGGTACACATTCCCTGCAGCGAGGGCGGGCATCGGGTGATGCCAACCCGAGTGCTTACATCCCCAACCAAACATCCCCAACCATGCAAACAATGAAAAGACTGTGCCTTATTGCGGCGACCACCCTGATTGCGATGACCCTCAACGCGGGCGCTGCGGATGGCAGTGCCATCTACACCAAGGAATGCACGAAATGCCACGGTGCCGACGGCAAGGGCGACACCCCGATGGGCAAGAAGCTCAAGTGCAAGGATCTGAGTGTCGAAGCCGCGAAGCTCGGCGAGGCCAAGATCGCGACCGCCATCAAGGAAGGCCTCAAGGAAGGCGACAAGGTGCGCATGAAGGCGTTCAAGGACCTCAGCGATGCCGACGTCCAGGCCCTCGCCAAATACGTCCTCACCCTCAAGAAATAGTCTGACAGAATGATTCGCGGACCGGCGCGGTCATGGGGGATTCCCCGTGGGCCGCGCCGGGTGCGTGGCTTTCCGACGGGTGTGTAGCAGGGAGAAAATGATGAACGACAACCAACGAACCAGCCTCGTCTTGGTGGTTCTGTCCGCCGCGTTCGCGCTTGTGACCGTGGTCTTTGCGCTGGACCTGTGGGGCAAGCCGGCCCCGGTCCACCAGTGGCCGGTGGTGGACTCCGATTTTCTCAAGACCGAGACTTGGCGGCGTTCGTATGCGGACTTGGTCAGGGCCAAAGCGGATCTTGACGCCTTCGACTGTTACGGATGTCACGAGGAGGGCAAGAAGCAGGAGTTGAAATACGATGCCCAGAACCGCTTGGTGATTCCGGACGAGCACTCGGACATCGTGATGGGTCACGGCACCCATGGCCGCAACAACAACTGCTTTAACTGCCACAATGACGCGAACCTGCTGCGGCTGCAGGCCCGCGATGGCCACGATCTGAAGTTTGAGGAAAGCACGATCCTGTGCGGGAGTTGCCATGGTCCGACCTACCGTGATTGGGAGGCCGGCTTGCACGGTCGCACCAGCGGTTACTGGGACCGCTCGCAGGGTTCCTTCAAGAAACAAGACTGCGTGAACTGCCACAATCCGCATTCCCCGAAATTTCCGGGGCGCAAACCGGCACCGCCGCCGAATTATCTCCGGGAGAAACGCGCTGGATCGGAATCGCCCCCTACCGCACACTGACCATGGATCCGCAACCAGAGGCAACCCCCAACCCGGCTACCCCTTCGATGAATCGCCGCAGTTTCCTGCGTTCTTCCGCCGTGTTCGGCGCGGGTGCCGCCGCACTGGCCGCCAGCCTCAAGCCCTTGCTGGAACTCAAGGACTTCACCTCGATGGAGCAATTCCTGCAGAAGTACTACAAGGAAATGACGCCCGAGGACATGCAGAGGGTGCTCACGCGGATCGAGAACGAGGTCGAGCGCCAATACGGGGTGCGCCCGCAGGTGCGGGATCTCAAGCCGATGGGCGGCGTCGAGTTCGTGTATGCGTTGAATCTCACGCGGTGCATCGGCTGCCGCAAGTGCGTGCATGCGTGCGTGGCCGAGAACAACCAATCGCGCAGCCCGGAGATCCAATACATCCGGGTGTTGAAGATGCCGCACGGTTCGCTCGACATCGAGAAATCGGCGCATGATTACAACCCGGAGCAGGTTCCCGAAAAGGGCTTCTTCTACATGCCGGTGCAGTGCCAGCAGTGCAAGAATCCGCCCTGCGTCAAGGTTTGCCCGGTGCATGCCACCTGGCAGGAGAGCGATGGAATCACGGTGATCGATTACGATTGGTGCATCGGCTGCCGCTACTGCATGGCCGCCTGCCCGTATGGCGCGCGCCGTTTCAACTTCACCCAGCCGTCGATCCCGCAAGACCGCCTCAACCCGGAGATGGCCTACCTTGGCAACCGTCCGCGCAAGATGGGGGTCACCGAGAAGTGCCACTTCTGCATCCAGCGCACCCGCACCGGCCGCTATCCCGCGTGCTTGGAAGTGTGCCCCGCCGGAGCGCGGAAATTCGGCAACATCCTCGATCCCGAGAGTGAGGTCTCCAAGATCCTCACGACCAAGCGGGTCTTCATCCAGCTCAAGGAGGAACTCGGCACCTCTCCAAGGTTCTTTTACTACTTCGACGTATGACGACGGCTATCCGCGACTATCTGGTGTTCCTGAAGCGCTGCGCCAAAATCGCCTTTGTCGGCGACTGGCGCTACTATGTGTGGATGGGCCTGCTCACGCTCATCTGCCTGCTGGGCCTCAATGCCTACTGCAAGCAATTCGTCCACGGCTTGATCGTCACCGGCATGAGCGACGAGGTATCGTGGGGGGTCTATATCGCGAACTTCACGTTTCTGGTGGGCGTGGCTGCCGCCGCCGTGATGATGGTCATTCCCGTATATATCTACAACAACGAGGAAATGCACGACCTGGTGATTTTTGGCGAACTGCTCGCCGTCGCGGCCATCTTCATGTGCCTGGCCTTCGTGACCGTGGACTTGGGCCGACCGGATCATTTCTGGCACCTGATTCCCGGCCTCGGCCAATTCAATTTTCCGGCCTCGATGCTGAGTTGGGACGTGTTGGTGCTCAATGGCTACCTGCTCCTCAACCTCCACATCTGCGGCTACTTGCTCTACTCGCGATACTGCGGCCGCAAACCGGCGGCGTGGTTCTATATTCCGTTCGTATTCATCGCGATCGTGTGGGCGATTTCAATTCACACGGTCACGGCGTTTCTTTACGTCGGCTTGGGCGGTCGTCCATTTTGGAATTCCGCGATTGTGGGCCCCCGCTTTTTGGCCTCGGCGTTCACTGCTGGCCCCGCGCTGATCATCCTTGCGTTGCAAGTGGTGCGCCGCGTCACGGCCACCGCTTCAGCCGTGGATGCCGGCAACCTGCCAGGAGCTTCCAGCTCGCCACCCGCTCGTCCTGCCACGCTTGAGGATCTCGAGCTGCTCGCCCGCCACTTGCCCGAGCTGGTCTCCGTGTCGCCGCAGTTGCGCCAGGACACGCTGCCAGGCGCGGAGGTCTTGGAACTGGAGGCCGGCCAGGTCCTGTTGCGGCAGGGCGACAAAGACGACGCCGCGTTTTTCATTTTGCAGGGACGCGTTGTGGTCAAGCGCGAGGAAAACGGGCGTTTCCGGATCATCCGCAGTGGCGGCCCGGGCGATCAGTTTGGTGAAATCTCAAGTCTCGCCGGCACGCCGCGCGTGGCCACTGCCGTCACCGAAGAACCGAGCCGCGTGCTGCGCCTGTCGGTTGACTCGTTGCGCAAGCTCATGAAAAACCCCGCGATGAACAAGATCATCCGCTCGCGGATGACCGAGCGGCTCATGATCACGGATCGCGCCCTGCTCATGTTGCGAAGCATTGTGCAGGTGTCGATGCTCATCAACGTGTTCCTCCTGCTCAACGAATTGTTCAAGGAATTCTACACCGGCACGGTGCATGTGGCGGCATCGAAGTATTTGTATCTCGGTTTGCACGGCCACCATGCGCTGGTGCCGTGGATCTGGACGGCGATCACCTTCAATCTAACGGCCATGGTGCTGTTGGTGCTGCCGCTGAGCCGGAGCTTGAAGTGGCTCAACCTGACCTGCGTGCTGGCGATCATCGGGATCTGGATTGAAAAGGGCATGGGCTTGGTGATTCCCGGCTTCATCCCCACCACCCTTGGTGCGATCATGGAATACCAACCCTCTGTCAACGAGACCTTGGTCTGCCTTGGCATTTGGGCGTTCGGCCTGCTCTGCTACACGGCTTTCCTGCGGATGGCGGTGCCGATCCTGCAGGGTCGGCTGGCCCGTGCCAACGCAGGCTGCCAAGCCGTCCCGGCGGGGGGGCGCCCGAGTTGTTAGCCGACGCTCAATCCGGAACATGAAACCCGTTCGGTGATGAGCGCTTGCCCGACCTCCGCTGCCGCCAAACGCTCGCTCACCGAGCACGTCGCCGACATGGGGGCGGCACTGCGGGCCAAGTATGGACCCAGGCCCGGCTGGCGCGAACTCCAACAGGTACTGCTGGACCGCTCGCTGGTCCGCTACCCGTGCGAGATCGCCTTCACCACCGAGGGCCTGCGCGATGGCGAGTTTGCCTATCCCCAGCCCAAGGGAGCAACGCCGGAAGAGGGCTTTGTCATCCGCATCCATCCGCTCTACATGACCGAACTCGAATGGGTGCCTCATTTGGTTTTCTATCAACTGGTGGCGGTGAACTACGGTGATTTTGCCTCCGCCGAGGATGCCGAGACCTTCGGTGCGGCGGCGCTGGGCTTGGAGCCGGAGGCCTACTACCACACGATTTGCCGCTTGGCCGACCAACTCGGCGGAGGCGGGTGCGGATGAACGCCAGCCGATAACCCAACATGAATGAATCCAATCGACAGCAAGAACCGGTGACGGTTGCGGAAACCTTGGCACGCATGGAGCGCCGTCTCGCCAGAGTCGAGCTGATGCTCGGCTTGGAGCAGGTCCCGGAAAGCGAACCAGTCCCTCCTGGAAAACCGGTCGTTGGAGTCGGTTCCCTGCCTGTCGTCGGCGAATTCGAGGTGGCGGTCGGACAGCACCTGTTCGCCAATATCGGAATTGTGGTGTTGGCCATCGGCGGGGCCTTGGCCTTGTCGCTGCCGTGGCAAGGATGGCCGCGGAGCTTGCCCTCGGTGGTCGGCTGGTTGCTTGCTGGCGGCTTGTTCCTGCTGGCACGCTGGTTGCAGCAGTCCCTGCCGTTGATCGGGAAGCTGTGCCGTGGAGCCGGCATGGCGCTGCTGTTTTTTGCCACCTTGCGCTTGTGTTACTTCGGGGCGCCTTCGTTGTTAGATCCGGCCTCGGTGGCTGCCGCGGCATGCCTGTCACTCGCGGTCGCCGTCAATTTGGCCATCGGATGGTGGCGCAAGTCGGTGTGGTTGACCGGGCTGGCGATGGTGACCGGATACGCTGCCGCGCTGGCAGTCGGCACGCCTTGGTATGTCTTAGGCATGGTGACGGGCTTGTCCTTGGTGGCGGGTTTGGCGTTGCGCAAACTCGACTGGCCGTGGCTGGTGGTCTTTGCGACGCCCTGCGCGTTCGTGACCTATCTGCTGTGGGCGCTCGGCAACCGGCTGGAAGAGGTTGCCAGCCCCTTCGCGGGCGTGTGTTTGCTGCTGGTATGGATCGTGATGCACGGGCTGGCCATGACCGGGCGGCAGGAACACACGACAGAGGGGCCGGTCGCCCAGGCGGGTTCCTTCTTGAATTGCGGCGGCTATTTCCTGTTCCTGCTGCATACCTTCTTAGGTTATAGGGAGGCGTTTTTCGCGGCCAACGTCGCGGCCTCGCTTGTCATGTTAGGGATGGCGGTGATGTTCTGGGTGCGCGAACGGAGTCGTTTCGCGACCTTTGTCTATGCCATGACCGGATACGCCGCCTTGAACATGGCGCTGATCAAGGCCACCGAGGTGCCGGAACTGTTTGTGTGGTTGTCAGCGCAAAGCTTGTTGGTGGTGACCACTGCCATTTGGTTCCGCTCGCGCTTCATCATCGTCGCCAACTTCCTGATTTATCTGGCGGTGGTAGCCTGCTACATGGTGCTGGTGCAGCAGGAGAACGGGATCAGTCTGGTGTTTGGCGTGGTGGCGCTAACCAGTTCGCGGATTCTCAAGTGGCAAAAGAACCGCCTCGAATTGAAAACCGAGTTGATGCGCAACGCCTACCTGACAAGTGCCTTCATCGTGCTCCCATACGCCATCTATCATATCGTGCCGCAGGCGTGGGTGGCACTGTCGTGGGTCGGCATCGCCTTGTTCTACTATGTGATGAACCTGCTCACCAAGGCCCGCAAATACCGCTGGATGGGGCACAACACCTTGTTGCTGACGGTGGTTTACATCCTGATCACGAGCATCGGCAGGCTGGCAGGCACCCAGCGGATTCTCTCCTTTCTGGTGCTGGGCACGGTGCTGATGGTGGTGTCCCTGGTGTTCACCATGATCCGCACCCGCCAGCGCCGGAGCGAAGCCGAAGCGAAGGCCGCGGAGGGCGGGACTCCGCCCGCTGACGCTTGAAGGCGAGTGCATATTCACGGTTCCTGCGCCCGGTGGCAAATGACCTGGCACATTTCCGCAATTGCCGATGAGGAGCCAGGTCTTGCACTCTATCTTCCATCCACTATCCCCTATCTCCCATCTCCCATCTCCCATCTCCCATCTCCCATCTCCCATCTCCCATCCACTATCCACTATCCACTATCCACTATCCACTATCCACTATCCACTATCCACTATCCACTATCCACTATCCACTATCCACTATCCACTATCCACTATCCACTATCCACTATCCACTATCCACTACCCCCTATCGCCTTCTTGGGCGGGCGGGCCGCTCTCGAAGCGCATCTGATCGGCGATGAAGGTGAGTGGGATGTGGCCGGTTTCACCGTTGCGGTTCTTGGCGAGAACGAGTTCGGCCTTGCCTGCTTCCGCATCTCTTTCATCCTCGTTTTCCGCATAGTATGCGGTTCGATACAGGAGCCCTACCATGTCGGCGTCCTGCTCGATGGCACCGGACTCGCGCAGGTCGGACATGCGGGGGATCCCCAGGCTCTTGCCGGTGCGGTTTTCCGGACCGCGGTTGAGCTGGGCAAGAATCAAAATGGGCAGGCTCAACTCCTTGGCCAGGCCCTTGATCCCGGCGGAGATTTCCGCGATTTCGCGCTCCCGGGAATTTTCCGCCTGGCGGGTGCGGGATTTCATCAACTGCAGATAGTCGATGGCGATGAACTGGATGTTTTCATCGCGCTTCCTGCGGCGGGCCTTGGCTCGCAACTCGTTGATGGAAATGCCGGGCGTATCATCGATGAAGAGCTTGGCGGCGGCCGTCTCCAGGGCCGCCCGGTGGACCCGCTGCAAGTCTCCCTTGGTGGGGGTGTAGCCGCGTGAAAGCTGACTCATCGCAAATCTCGCCTTGGAGAATATCAGTCGCTGCACCAGTTGGAACGCGCTCATTTCGCAGGAGAACACCATTACCGGCCGGGCCTGCTCAAAACACAAGTGCTCCACGATGTTCATCATCAGCGAGGTCTTGCCCATCGAGGGCCGCGCCGCAATGACAAACATTTCACCCGGCTTGAGCCCGCTGCTCATGCGATCAAGTTCGTCAAATCCGGTGGCCAGCCCCTGGGCCCGCTTCTCGCCCGCCAACAGCGCTTGGAATTGCTCGATCACCTCGTTGACCGACTGCTTGAGCGTGGGTGACTTGTTGGTCTCCGCGCCCTCGCGGATTGCCAGGATCCGCGCCTCCACCGTATCCAACAAGGCCGCCACTTCATCCGGCGCGTCGTAGGCCTGGGCGATCGCCTCGGTCGAGTTGTGAATGATCGAGCGCAGCACGAACTTGTCCTTGACGTGCTGCAAATGGCTGTTGAAATGACCGGGACTGGGCGCGTAGGTATAGAGATCGGTTAGCGTCGCCGGACCGCCAACCCGATCTAACAATCCGCGGTCGAGCAGGCGCTGCACCAAGGATACCAACTCCACCTCGGTCCCGCTTTCAAACAGTTCTATCAGAAACCCGAACAAGGTCGAGTGCGCCGGCAGGTAGAAATGCTCCTTGGTGAGCTTTTCCTCAATCGCCACTCCGATGTATTCCTGCGGATCCTGCAGCATCGACGACAACAGGCTTTTCTCTGGTCCCAGCGCATGCGGCAGCGCCCGCGTGACATCGTCAACCGCAGCGGCCCCTTGCTGGAGTGAAGTTGCTGGTGAGGCAGCGGGAGGAGATTTTGGGTCGTCGGCCATGGGAGACCACCAAGATGCAGATACCCGCTGCCAAGGTCAATGTTGGCACCCTGTGAACAAGTGGTGAACAAGCGGCAACAACTCGGCAAGCGCTTGATTTCCAGTGCTTGCACAACGCGAAAAAATTTTTGATGCTCCGGCCATGCGAGCCGTGATTCAACGAGTGCTGGAAGCGTCGGTGACGAGTGCCGGGCAAGAGGTAAGCGGAATCGGAGCCGGGCTGGTTATATTGCTGGGCGTGGAGGATGGGGATGGGCCTGGCGACGTGGGGTGGCTCGCGGCGAAAGTGGCCAAGCTGCGGATATTCGCCGATGCCGAGGGCAAGATGAACCGCTCCGTGGCCGAGGCGGGAGGCGGTGTGATCGTGGTGAGCCAGTTCACCCTCCATGCCTCGACCAAGCAGGGCAACCGGCCATCCTTCATCCGCGCCGCCGCGCCGGCGCTTTCCGAACCGCTCTACGCAAGCTTCTGCGCCGCCCTGGAAGCGGAACTCGGCAAATCCGTCGGACGCGGCATCTTCGGTGCCGAGATGCAGGTGGCACTCATCAACGACGGCCCGGTGACCATCCTCATGGACACGCGACAACGGGAATAGCTCATGGCAACCACTCCAGCCGCAGATCACGCGGGGACGGGTTCATGGCAGGCAAGGCACCCGGCATGCCGGGCGTGTCACCAGAGCAATTCGCGACAACATCAGCATTCTCTTGCATCGCCGTGCATCGCCGCCTAGCTTGCCGTCGCCGTGCCGAAAAATGCCATTTTAGCCCTTGAAGACGGACGTTGTTTTTCAGGAACAGCCTTCGGAGCCATCGGAACCGCCACCGGGGAAATCTGCTTCAATACCTCCATGACCGGGTATCAGGAGGTCATCACCGATCCATCCTATCGCGGCCAAATCGTCGCCATGACCTACCCGCAGATCGGCAATTACGGGGTCAACCCCGAGGACGCCGAGTCCGCCGCACCGCACCTCCGGGCCTTGGTCATCGGCGAACTTTGCGAGGTGCCGTCAAACTGGCGGGCCACCCAGCCGCTGGCCGCCTACCTGGCCGAACACCGGATTCCCGGCATCGAAGGCATCGATACCCGCGCCCTCACCAAGCACCTCCGCTCGCTGGGTGCCATGCGGGCCTGCGTCAGCACCGAACTGCACCGCGAGGCCGCCATTGCCGCCGCCCAAGCCGCCCCGTCCATGACCGGCATGGACTACGTTCACGAAGTCTCAACCCCGCACTCGTACCACTGGCAAGAGGAATCGCGGTGCTGGAGACTGCCTAACTCCTCCACCGGGGAAACCACCAGCTACCGCGACTTGCCGCCGCTGCGCCACCGCATCATCGCCTATGATTTCGGCCTGAAATTCAATATCCTGCGCCGCCTCCGCCAAGCCGGTTTCGAGGTGGAAGTCGTCAACTCCCGCACCACCGCAACTGAGGTACTGGCGAAAAATCCCGCTGGCGTCTTTCTCTCCAACGGCCCCGGTGATCCCGCGGCCCTCGGCTACATCCATGAGGAAATCCGCCAGCTTCTCGGCAAGCTGCCTATTTTTGGCATTTGCCTTGGCAACCAGCTTCTCGCCCACGCCTTTGGTGGCACCACCTTCAAACTCAAATTCGGCCACCGCGGCGGCAATCAACCCGTCAAGGACCTCCGCACCGGCCGCGTCGCCATCACCTCCCAAAACCACGGCTTCGCCGTCGCTCCGGACTCCCTGCCCCCGGAACTCGAAGTCACTCATATCAACCTCAACGACGGCACCGTCGAAGGCCTGCGCCACCGCGTGCTGCCCGTCTTCAGCGTCCAATACCACCCGGAAGCCGCACCCGGCCCGCACGACGCCACCTATTTCTTCAAGGAGTTCTCGGAGCTGATTCAAAGCACCACGCATCAAACACTCAACACCAAGCACTGAACAAGAGATCCGCAACGGGTATGAGACACAAGAGTGCAAGACACCAGCCGCAAGGGAAACCGCTCGGGTCCGTGTTGACTCGTTGCTTGGTCTTGAGCCTGCAAGTCTGGTGGCTTGTGTCGCCTCTTCCGTGGCAACTTGCGTGCTTGAAAGGTAACTACTCATGAATACCATCATCACAGGCCTCCAGTGGGGCGACGAGGGCAAAGGCAAAATCGTCGATTTCCTAACAGAATCGGCGGATCTGGTCATCCGCAGCCAGGGCGGCAACAATGCCGGTCACACCGTCATCACCAAGGGCGTCAAATACGTCCTTCACCTGCTCCCCTCCGGCATCTTGTGGGAGCACAAACTCAACGTCATCGGCAACGGCGTGGTCATCGACCCCGGCGGCCTCGTCGAGGAAATCCAGCGGATCGAGTCCCTGGGGATTGTCATCACCCCGGCGAATCTTCTCATTTCCGATCGTGCCCACGTCGTCCTCCCCTTCCACAAGGAACTCGATGCCGCCCGCGAAGCGGCCCTCGGGTCGCACCAAATCGGCACCACCAAACGCGGCATCGGCCCCACCTATGCTGACAAAATCAACCGCTGCGGCCTCCGTATGGCGGATTTCAACGAGCGCACCTTCGTCACTGACCGCATCACCCACCGGGTCGCAGAGGCCAACGAAATCCTCGCCCGCTACGCGCTGCCGACCTTCGACGCCGCCACCGTTTGCGGCGAGGTTTTCACCGCATTCGAGCGACTCCGCCCCCATGTTGCCAACACCATCCCCGTGCTTCACGCGGCGTGGAAGGCGAAGCAAACCCTGCTGTTTGAAGGTGCCCAGGGCACATTGCTCGATGTCGATTTCGGCACTTACCCGTTCGTCACCTCATCCAACACCACTGCCGGCGGCGCTTGCACCGGTTCCGGTCTGCCGCCCCTGGCCATCGAGCGCGTCATCGGCGTCTGCAAAGCCTACACCACGCGGGTCGGTGCCGGCCCCTTCCCCACCGGTGATGCTGGACTTTCCGACTACCTCCACGGCCTGGGTCGCGAATTCGGCGCCACCACCGGACGCCCGCGCGGCTGCGGGTGGCTCGATACCGTGCTGCTGCGCTTCGCCTGCATGGTCAACGGCGTCACCGGCCTGGCCGTTACCAACCTCGATGGTCTTGACGCCTACGACACCCTGCAAATCTGCACTGGCTATGACATCGACGGCACCCTCCACACCCTGCCCCCGGCCGAGCGCCACGCCTGGAGCCGCATCGTGCCGGTTTATGAAACCTTGCCCGGCTGGCAATGCGATACCACCGCATGCACCCGCTATCCCGACCTTCCCGCCGCAGCGCAGCGCTACCTGGCCCGGTTCGCCGCGCTTTGCGGCACTCCCATCGCCTTTGTTGGCGTCGGGCCGGACCGCGCCCAAACGCTCACCGCGTAGGCCCCAGTCATTGCTCTTGGATTTTTCATCAACCGCTCATCTGATTTTCACCCACCCAGGCACACCCTCACCGCGAACCCCAATCCCGATCCCGCTGTGAACGCCATCTGCCTTCCCCAACCCACCGAAATGCCAGGCACCGTAACCAAGTTCCCTGCCATTCCGCGCCACATCGCCATCATCATGGACGGCAATGGCCGCTGGGCCAAGGAACGCGGCCTCCCCCGCCGCGAAGGGCACCGCGCCGGCGCCGAATCAGTCCGCGAGGTCATGGAGGCCTGCAAGGAACTCGGAGTCGAATATCTCACCCTCTTCGCCTTCTCCTCAGAAAACTGGAGCCGCCCCGAATCCGAAGTGCGTGCCCTCATGAGCTTGCTCGAACGCTTTCTGCGCGACAAGGCCAAGGACCTCGACCAACAAAACGTCCGGCTCCTGGCCATTGGCCAGCTCGACCGACTGCCGCCGAAAACCCTGGCCCTCTTGGATTCCATCATCGTGCGCACCGCCCGGCACAGTGCCATGACCATGGTGCTGGCCCTTTCCTATGGTGCCCGCGAGGAAATCGTTGCTGCCGCTCGCTCCATCGCCGCCGACGCCGCGGCCGGCTTGCTCGATCCGGACGCGGTCACCGCCGAACTCTTCGCCTCCCGTCTCCAAACCACCCGCATCCCTGATCCTGACTTGCTCATCCGCACCTCCGGAGAAATGCGCATTTCCAACTTCCTCTTGTGGCAGATCAGCTATGCGGAAATCGTCATCGTCAAGAAAAACTGGCCGGACTTCCGCCAAGCCGACCTCTTTGAAGCCGTTAGAGAATACCAACACCGCCACCGCCGCTTCGGGGCCTTGTGATCATCTGAAGGTGCCACCGCCACACCACAATTGTCGGTGTTCCCTTTTCCAATCGATTTGCGCACCCGGCATTGCCGGACCACAAAAAGGGCCGCGCACTCGCGCAGCCCCTTTTGTTTTTTCACAATCCCTTATGAAACCGGGGGATCCCTCCCCGCAACGGAGGAGAGCATGCACCACAACCGCAATCCTGTCATGTCCCTAAGATTTGGGACACGTTGGGACACGGCTGCCGCGTTGCATGCGTGGGCCTCCCGCTGCTTCCTCCCGTTCAGTGTCTTCAGCAAGCCGTGCATCAGATGGCACTGGTTCAAGCCAGAACGCTTGATCGAAGGTCTTGAGCGCACTGCTTGTTAGAACCGCGGCAGGGGATGCGAGCCGACTGGCGCGGAAATGTCGGTCTTCCCTTTTCCAATCGATTCGCGCACCCGGCATGGCCAGACCACAAAAAGGGCCGCGCACTCGCGCAGCCCCTTTTGTTTTTTCACAATCCCTTATGAAACCGGGGGATCCCTCCCCGCAACGGAGGAGAGCATGCACCACAACCGCAATCCTGTCATGTCCCTAAGATTTGGGACACGGTCATGTCCCTAAGATTTGGGACACGGCTGCCACCCGCCGGAGTGCCGTTGCGGCATCAGGAAAGATCCAGGAAGCCCCGGCGGATGGCCTCGCTGACGGCCGCCGGCAGGTTCCGCACATGGAGTTTGTCGAAGCTGCGCTTGATATATTCGGTCACCGAATGCGGGCTGAGGGTCAGCTCGTCGGCGATTTCCTGCCGCGTCAGGCCTTTGGCCGCGAGTTGCAGCACCTCGCACTCGCGCCCGGACAGGGACTCGGCGTCGGGGATCGGACTGAGTTTGCGGAAGGTCTGCAGGATCATGCCCGCGATCTTGGGATCGAGCGGCGTGCCGCCGGCGAGAACCTCTTCCAAGGTTTCCATCAGCCGGGACGCGCTGCCGGCCTTGACCAGATAGCCATGCGCCCCGGCCTCCAGCGCGGCAAAAACCTTCGCCTTGTCCGTGAACGCGGTGAGCACGAGGATGCGTGCCTTGGGCAGCAGTTCCCGCACCTTGCGGATGCCCGCGACGCCGCTCATGCCGGGCAAGCCCAGATCCGACAGCACGAGGTCCGCCTCCAGCCCGCCACGCAAGGCCTCCAGCGCGTCCTCCATGGTGGAAAACCCGCCCACGCATTGGTATCCCCCCCGCTCCTCGAGCACCCTCGATACCGACTCACGGAAATCGGCATGATCTTCTATCAGAACCAGCCGGATCGGGTTCTCCTTCGTGGATGGTGAATGTGGCATGGCTGCGTGTCATAACCCAGGACCGGCGATTTGGAAAGCAAAGCTTCACGCGTCCGATGGGGATTCC
The DNA here is from genome assembly GCA_026397725.1 of Verrucomicrobiota bacterium. Classification (GTDB taxonomy): domain Bacteria; phylum Verrucomicrobiota; class Verrucomicrobiia; order Verrucomicrobiales; family Akkermansiaceae; genus Luteolibacter. The sequence goes on from JAPLUI010000243.1 coordinate 46,342, forward strand.
ACAATGGGGACTGGCGCAATCCCATGCTATGCTATGGAACCCTGTCAATTGTTAGGCTGGAGGCAACTGGCCATGAGGGGGCGCAGGGCATCGAGGGACTGCCTGTAGCAAGTCCGATTGGTGAGGTGACTGCGGATGCGAGCGGATGGGTGCTATGGGGACTGGTGCAATCGCGAAACTATTTCTTGCGCCTTTCAGGGACTGGGCGGGGTCTTGGAATGAGATGCCTCGGTTTGCTTGTTTGAGGTTAGCGCCAGTTCTTCCTGGGGCTGCCGGAGGACTCTATGGGGACAGGTGCAATCGCGAGGTTGCCTGTTCCAAGCCCAAATCCGGATCGGCGGCGCGAGGTGACGGAACATCCGCAGGTTTTTTTGGGGTGCATCTGGCGGCGAGCACACTGGAGGCGCATCCGAGCGCGGTTTCATCCGTCAATACGATGGCAGCCTTGAAGCGCGGCACCGGTTGCGGGGATTCAGGATGGGGGAAAGCTTGCTGAAGGGGGCTTCCTTTACCTTCAATTGTGCCTTCTTGTAAAGCTCGGCCTGGAGGCCCGGGTTTTTTTTCGTGACCATGAAGCAATAGGCAGCATTGACGAAGAGGTCGCGGGGCAGACATCCCCGGATTGAGGGAAAGCCGTATTCTTGCAGGCCGTCACGGATGATGGTGGCGCAGTTGCGGCGCAAATGGTGGAAATCGCGGTACTTTTCCGGCCGTTGTGGGTCAACCGGTGTTCCGCGGATCGTTGCGAGTTCTCTCCGGAAAATCGCGGCGAGGCGTCCCATTTCGAGCCCTTCAATCCGGAGCACATGGATGGTCCTCATGAAAACCCGGCCGAACCTGTCGTAGTAGGGGCGGCCGGACCGTGAAACATTCGCCCTCCCGGTGAGGGGGTCGGGCGCGAACTCGCCCATGGCCGGCCTGTGCAAGTATTCTTCCTCTGTCAAGATTTCGTTTTCGTACATGAGATGGGAGAAGTTGAAGATCTCCCCGTTGACGTTGATGGCGAGATGGCCCAGTCTGGAGGCCGGATACTTCACCAGTCTCTCGTTGTAATAGAGTTCGACGGATTCGTGCGCCGATGGCGGAAGGTCCGGCCGGATGATGACGATGGGTTTGCCAGTCTCATAATCGCACTGGGGCAGGTAGCGGGCGCAGACCCGTCTCCCAAGCCAGTGACAGCGGTAGCCGTCCCAGATGGCCTCGTCTTCCAAGAAATGTTCGCGCTCGTCCCCGTGCAGAAAACACCGTCCGTCTGCTTCCGTCAGGACTCCTTTGAACGAGTCGCTCGCGCTGCTGGAGGGGTTTGGTTTCATGAGCGTGGTATTTTGACCCCGCATGATGGGGGTGCGGGGTGATTTTCCCGGAGTGTGCTCGCAACCGGCGGGGTGCGGTGGGGGATGGTTGTGATGGCATCACCGGGTCGTCCTGCGGGTGAATTCTGCCCCAAATTCGGGCTGCGGGGTGCGGGCTGGCGGCGGGCAGTTTGCCATGCGCCACCGTGGTCCCGGCCTGCTACCCGGATTCAAACGGGCACCCTCAGTTTCCCTGACCACGACATTTCCCGGTTGGGCTCGGGATGTCTGCGCCGTGCCTGCCGTCGCCGGATCTCATCCGCCCGGGCACTGTCCTTATTTGGCCTCCCCGCCGCCTTTGGCGAGCAGGGCAGGGATGAGCATGAGGAGACCGAAGACGACGAGCACCGCCCCCCAGACGAGGTTGATGTTGATGCCCAGGGATTTGGCATACATGGCGGCGCCTTGGGTGAGGAGCCCCTGGCCGACCAGGATGACCCCGAGGAGCAGGAAGAAATAACCGATTGGTTTGCGCAGATCGAGGCCCATGGGAATGCGAGTTGGAGGTGAATGAAGCGGGGGTTACCAGAAGATGATGTTGAGGATGAGGCAGCCGAACAGCAGGATGATGCCAATGACGGAAGGCCGCAGGAACCAGGAGTCCTCGCGGTCCACGATCTTCGGCGTGAGCGAATACACCAAACCGGCAAGTTCCCTGTCGTCCTTGGTGCGGGCGGTGACCAGCGACACCCCGAGGGTGATGACGAAGCAGGCGATGAACGCGAAACTGGCCAGCCAGAAGTTCTGGGCCATGTCGCTCGGGAAACTGGCCATCACGCCGAGGTAGCCACCCTTCACCCCGGGCAGGTTGCCCTGTGCCAGCGTCAGCGCATGGAACAAGGCGGAGGTGGAAATCCCGCCGAGCAGGCCGAAGAAGGCGCCGTGGCTGGTGGTACGCTTCCAGAACATGCCGAGCAGGAAGGTGGCGAACAAGGGCGCGTTGACGAAGCCGAACACCAGTTGGATGATGTCCATGGCGTTCGACCAGCGGCTCACCAGATAGGCGCAGGCGATGCTCAGGAGAATGCCAACGACGGTGATCGCGCGGCCCATCCAGGCGTAGTGTTCATCGCTCTTGTTCCTGGCGATGTAGGCCTGATAGAGGTCGTAGGTCCAGACCGTGTTGAACGCGGTGACGTTGCCCGCCATGCCGGACATGAAGGAGGCCAACAGCCCGGTCAGAGCCAAGCCGAGCAATCCCGGCGGGCAGTACTTCTTCACCAACGACAGGATCACGCCGTCATAATCGTTTTCGACCACGGCCTCCTGGAGTTGATTCTTGATCGTGGCTTCATCCAGACTCGGGGAATCCTGGATCAGGGAGGTCACTTTGTCCGGGTTCATCTTCATGCCGGTGGCCTTGGCCACGCTCTCGAAGGCGGCCTTGGCGTCCATCGAGGAGGCGGCGGCGGCCTTGATGGCGGGCAGTGCTTTGGCGTATTGAGCGGCGGCCAGCGGCTTGGGGGGCAAGCGGTAGCCGTCTTTGGCCGTGAGGGCGAGCCCGGCGGCGATCATGCCGGGCAGGATGACCAGGATCGGGAAAATCATTTTAGGCACTGCGGCGATGAGCGGCGTGCGGCGTGCGGCGCTCATGTTTTTCGCGGCCATCGCCCGCTGCACCACCAGGAAGTTGGTACACCAATACCCGAAGGAAAGCACGAAGCCCAGCCCGAAGAGCATCGCAAACAAATCCACTCCCATCGGGTTTTGGCTCGGGCCCCCAATCAGCGGCTTCCAGGCGCTGGTCCATGCGTCCGGCTGGAAGGTGTTGGTGTTCAACTCCAGTGCGGCGGGATTCTGCGCCACGCTGCCTAACAGGACTTTCAAGTGGTCCCAGCCCCCGACATCCTGCAAGCCCAGATACACGATCGGGGCGAACCCGAGCACGATCATGAAGAACTGCAGCACTTCGGTGTAAATCGCGGAAGTCAGGCCGCCCTTGAGCACGTAGGCGAGGACGATGGCCGAGCAGATCCAGAGGCTGACGTCATAGTTCCAGCCGAGGAGCTGGTGGAGGAGTTTCGCCAGTGCGTTCATCGAGATGCCCGAGGCAAACATCGTCATGACCGCAAATGAAATCGAGTTCAGGCAGCGGGTCCGCTCGTCGAAGCGCAGCTTGAGATACTCCGGCACCGAGCGGGCCTTGGAGCCGTAATAAAACGGCATCATGAACACCGCCAGGAAAATCATGGCCGGGATCGCACCCACCCAATAGAAATGGCAGGTGGCGATGCCGTATTTTGCCCCGCTGGCGGTCATGCCCACCAATTCCAGCGCGCCCAGGTTGGCCGAGAGGAAGGCCAGCCCGGTGACCCATGCCGGAATCGAACGGCCGGACGTTAGAAAGTCCGCCGAGGTTTTCATGTAACGCTTGAGCGCGAAACCGATCCCAAGCACGAAACCCACGTAGATCAGGAGAATGGCGTAATCCACCTTCTCCAGATTGACGGAGCTTGCCAGGAAAAACGCGAAGTTTGCAGGTAAGTGCGAAGTCATGCGCCGCAGGGTGCGGGGAGATTGCCGGGGCGTCAATCAAAAGAAGCGCCTTTTCAGCATTTTCCAGCATGGTCTGCAAGCCGTCCTCGCTCACCTCCGTGGCCGGGCACACTCGCCCGCTCAAAGAAAAGGGCACGAGCAGCCCGCCCAAGACTGTCCGGTCAGGTCAATGCTCCCGCCTGGCGGGCTGCGGGTACCGCGCCTGAACGTCGGAGGTCAGAGGTCAGAGGTCGGTAGGGCATGACCGCCGGGCGCGCCCACTTGTCGCCAGCGGCGTGAGGTGAGAATGAGATGGCGAATGCGCAGAGGTAAGAGGTCGGAGGTCAGGGCGTGACCGGAGACACGCCCATATTTTCTTTGGCCGCACACACACCTCTGTGAAGGAAGCGCGGGAGCAACCGCGCGGCGGTCCTCCGTGATCTCCGTTTGCTCCTGTTGAAATTCCTCACCATCATATCCCCCCAAACTCTTCACAGCCAATGAGCTGATTTCATGACGGACCGGACGATGGTCCGCCGCAGCGGTCGCCGGGACTTAGCCACAGCGGAGTGGCGCGGCGCTTCCCACCGCACTCCATACATTCACACTTCCTGAGCTGGACCTTGAATTGACAAGGAATTGGCCATGCATCCCGGAAAATGACTTGGCACATTCCGGGCGGTGCCGGGACTTAGCCACCGCAGTGTGGCGCGGCGCTTCCCACCGCACTCCATACCTTCACCTGCCCGGGCGCGAACCAAAGTCTGGAGTGCGGTGGGAAGGGCACCCGCTGTGGCTAAACCGTTAGAGCGGCGGGGTT
>JAPLUI010000228.1 GCA_026397725.1 Verrucomicrobiota bacterium
ATGGAAAAGAAGCATTTTCCGTGACGGAGGGATCCATACACGCTACTGGCGTAGACCGAAACGGGAATTACAAAGGAGAGGGCGGATTTGGTATCGGCGGTTCAAATAATTCGGCTTACACAGTGAATCCGCATGAGATTTGGAAGTTCTACACAATCAAATGGGAAGGAGCCCCGTCGCTGGGATCCTCTTGCGGACACGCATCCTTCGCGGACAAAAGGGTGGAGAACAGCCAACCCATCGAAATCAAGTCTATAGCTCGGTACGGACTTTATCCCTATACTGGGCGAAGGTGATATCTAAAGCTTGCACTACGCGGATACCAACCATCAAAGCAACAGCCGAACAAGAGAGGGCTGACCAACCGGCTACCCCATCCTGCGTTGAATTTCCAGTGATAATTCCTCCCCCAACCCCGCGTACGAAGATCCTGCCCCGGTAGCCGGTGGCAGCCTCTAACGTTAGCCGCCAAGACGTGCGCTATCCGAACTCTACAATAAGACCATGAAGACACCAGCAAATGTCCTTCTCCTGTTGGCGTTCATCACGCCAGCCGCCGTCGCCCAGGCCGTCTCCACTTTCATCAATTTTGACGACGGCACCACCGGCGTAGCGGTTGGGAGCTTTTACTCCGCCCGCGGAGTGATCTTCTCAAACGCTACGTGGCATCCTACATTCGTCCCCCAGATTTATTGTCCAGGTTGCACTACCGGCGCATTGCTGATTGGCCCTACGGGCTTGAACGGCATGAACTCGGCCGCTACCCCAATTGTCATCACCTTCGCCACACCGCAGCCACGGGTGAGCATCTTGGCTAACAACGTCGGATTCGGCGGAGCACGCATGGTCGCCTACGATGCTCCTACAGGAGGCACAGTCCTCGGGAGCGCTCAAGCCTACGGGACGACCCAGGTTGGCGAATACAGAGATGGCACATGTTTCTATCACGAACAGTTTGAACTGACCGTAAGCGCCATATCCATTCGCCGCGTAGAGTTGTATCGACCAGCTCCCTCTGCCAACGACGGCGTCTTCTGGGACAATCTGACGTTTGGCACTAATGTCACAATACATCAAAGCCTTTCCATCGATCCAAGGCGCACTTACCTTCGATACAACGATGCCCTAGACCGTGATCCCCTTCCTCCCAAAGGCCCGCCGTTAGGTCCGCAAGTTTTTGACCTCGCCGCGAATGGAATCGCGCCCGGCGATTATTTGTTCCTGGAGCGCGCCGGCAGATTCCGGTGGAGTGCTTCGTTTTCGACGGAGGAAGGCCGGAATGTTTGGGCGGTATTTAGCCAGAACGAAACCGTCCTTGACAATCCAGACCTTGATCGGCCCCTCGACAATCCGCCCCTCATCTATCCGCCCAAACGCATACCCGGCGCTGTTGCCCCGGACTTCCAGCAAGTCGCCGCTATCGTGACCGGGCGAACGCTTACCGCTAAACCGGAAGGAGTAGGATCACCGACGGATTTTCCAGAAGACTTCATGGCAGATCGCGTTCTCGTAAGGGTCCCAAACGCTCCTGTAGCGGCTACACACCTCATGTTTGGAGCCGGTGACATCCAATGGGCTGACAACCTGGATGGACCGACCGATGACTATCCCAATGAGACTCCTGCCGATTTCCGAATTTCAATCACACAGATTCGCGATCCCAATTCCGATACTGATGGCGACGGCGCTTCCGACCTCGGCGAGATTCTCTCCGGCACGGATTACAGCAATCCGTCATCGCGCCCATCACTGACCATTTCTCCGTCTCCGCTTCCCGGCAACGCCCGCACTGAGTGGACCGCTCAGGCCTTCCGAATATATGAGATCGAGGAATCACAAGACGTCTCGGAGTGGAGTCCGATCGAGTCGCCACCTTTGTTCACCGTTCCAACGTTAATGCAACGGGACTATCCATTTTCGCCCCCAAAGCGCTTCTTTCGCCTAAAGGTCAAAGGACTGTTTTGGGACTAGTGAACCTAACGGCTAACAAGTCGTGGGTGGCAACCGTTCACAAGCCTTTCAGTTGATCTCTCAATCACATTCCAATCACACGGTGCCAGCGCTATTACGTTACCCGAGAATGAACACAATCGATACGCTGGACGATACGCCGTTCATGTCGGCTGTGAAACCTCCATCCCTCTGGAAGCGCATACGCTCCTCGTGGCGGAAGAAGGAACCAAAACAGCCGTCATCGGATCCCGCTTCCTACAGTCCGTGCAACCCGGAAGAGAGGCTCGGGGCATACAGGATGCTCCTGGAGGATGCGCGTTCGATCCACGTGTTTCGAAACGGGACTGCGGTACACTCAGGAGATGCGATGTCCGAGTCCGAGGCCGTGGACATAATGAGAACATGGGGTCCGGTAGAGGTGGGAACCCCGTCCGGGGACTTCCACGTAGCCGCAGTCGAGTCCCCTGTTGCGGGTTTTGCCGTGCGATATCAGCACCCGCAGATTGTGTCCTTCGCCCCCAGTTCCGAATACGCGCTGGATTGCTCGAAGGCCCTGGCTGGTTCCATGATACGCCTGAGTCGGGACATGGATTCGCGAGACCTTCATGTGGTGGCACGATCGAAACAAGACGGGTAATCGGGTCCCCGGGAGCGTAACCGACTACGCTAACCGACTGAGTGTAACCGACTGAGTGTAACCGACTGAGTGTAACCGACTGAGTGTAACCGACTGAGTGTAACCGACTGAGTGTAACCGACTGAGTGTAACCGACTGAGTGTAATCGACTGAGTGTAATCGACCAAGTGTAACCAACTAAGTGTAATCGACTAAGCGAGTCGACTAAGTGAAATCCGCTGATGGATCCGGTCGCATGAGCCACCACCGGCACGATCCGGTTGCGCTTCCCGTTGGGCGATGAGCTGCGACGCGGCCGCAGCAGGATGTGTCCGGCGCGTTCCAGCTTGAGCAACAGCGTGCGAGCCGCCAGATCTTTGATGCGGCCCTGCGCGTTGCCTGCCTGTGCGTGCCGCACGCAGACAGGCGCCAGTCCCAGCGGTGGCAAAGTTCAACGCTGAGTCGCGACCGGCACCACGCCGGGTATTCGTCGAGCAGTCCCCGGATCAGACCGAGGTCCGCACCGTCCAACTCCCGCCCTTGCCTCACCATAACACTCGGCACGGCACGCAAGGTGCGGCAGGCACACCGTTGAGTTCAGAAAAAATTAATTCATTTTTCGCTGGCGCTCGTGGCATGAAAATCTACCCTGCGGTCAAGGGTCGCCCGTTTGGGGGACAACCTGCGTAGTAACAACAAAGGAATACACACCATGAAGACAACAAGTCAGACAAACAGTGCCCGTCCGGGCAGAACTGCCATGCCAAGGAAAATTCAGCGGCTGCGGATGGTTTTTGGGGGGGTGCTGGCGGCGGTCGTCGTCTGCTGGGCTGGCCCGGCGCGGGCGGCGATGGGCACGTGGACCGGCACTGCAGGGGCGACCTGGGACACCACCGCTGCCGACTGGAGCGGCGTGTCGGGGACGCCTTGGGATAGCGGCAACGGCCCGGCCAACACCGCCCTGTTCACCGGCAGTCCGACGCCGAGTGTGAGCGACACGGTGTACGCGGGAGGGTTTTACGTTGGCTCCGGTTCTGGCATATCCACCACCCTGGAGATCAGCAACGGCACGCTCAATCTGGGCGGCGGCTCAGACTGGGTGGCCATCGGCGGAAGACGGAACGGCGGCGTTGGCACCCAAGCCAACAGTTGCACCCTTACGATCTCTGGCGGCAATGTCAACTTTCTTAATAATGGTGCCGCGACGGTGTTCTTCAACCCGTATGGCGGCACTGCCAGCACGCTGAATCTCAACGGCGGCACGGTAAGTACGGTGACTGGTTTTACCGATGGGGCCGGTTCGGGATCGAACTTCAATTTCAATGGCGGCACGCTCAGGTTTACCGCCAGCCTCACAGTTCCATTCAACGGGGCCATCAACCTCAACGTCAAGGCGGGCGGCGCGATCTTGGATACCGGAGGCAACAATGTCACCGTGGGATATGGGAATCAGAATACCCCACTACTGCATGCCGGCAGCGGCACTGACGGCGGTTTGACCAAACTCGGCACCGGCACGCTGACCCTCATCAGGGCCAACACCTACAACGGCGCGACCACCATCAGCAATGGGACGCTGGCCGTGAGTGCGAGCGGTTCGTTGAACGCCGGTTCCTCCGTGAGCATTGCGGCAGGCGCCACGTTTGATGTGTCGGCCTACTCCACCTATACCTGGGGGTCCGGCGCGGGCCTGACGGCCAGCGGCACCTCCACTCCCGCGATTCTCAAGGGAGGCTCGACGGGCGTGAATTTGGGCAGCCGTCCCGCTACCTTGAACTTCACGCCGACAGCATTTACGGGCGATTCCTCGCGTCCGGCGCTGCAAGTATCCGCAGGCACGTTGGATCTGGGCACGAGCACCATCACCGTCAACAACAACTCCGCCACGCCGCTGGACGCTGGCGATTACACGCTCATCACCGGCACGGTCAGCGGCACGCCCACGCTCAATCCCGTGATCGGCGGCGCCGGCCTGGCCGCCAGCACCAGTGCCAGCTTGCAGTTCAGCGGCGGCAACCTGATCCTGCATGTGGAGGCCGGATTTGCATCCACCACCACCACGCTGGCGCTGCAAAGTCCATGGACTTCCACCTCGACCTACGGCGATGCGCTGCAGTTCGACGTGACGGTGACCGGTGCCAGCCCGACCGGAACGGTAACAGTCAAGGACGGCGGTGTCAGCGGCACCACGCTTGGCGCGGGCACCCTGTTCGGAGGCTCCGTGACCGTCACCCTCGATTCGCCGAGCGCATTAACGGCGGGGGACCACCCCAACATCGTGGCTGTTTACTCCGGCGATGGCAGCAATAACGGCAGCATCTCAACGGCTCTAACGACCCAGACGGTGGCCAAGCAGGAACTGACCATCCCCGACGCGGCGGCACAGAATAAGCTCTATGACGGCAACAATGTTGCCACCCTCACCGGCACGCTCGCCGGAGTGGTAAGCGGCGACTCGGTGACGCTCACGCTATCCGGCCATTTTGCTGACGCGGCACCGGGGACCGGCAAGGCCGTCACCTCCACCTCCACCATTGATGTGCCCTCGCAGGCCAACTACACCCTAACACAGCCCACCGGCCTGATGGCGGACATTCTGGCGTTCACGTGGACGAACCCGGCCGGCGGCGACTGGGGCACCGCCACGAACTGGCTGGACAGCCTCATCGGCGACGGGGCCGGCAACACCAGTTTTTTCTCGACGCTGGACCTCACGGCGGACACCACCGTGCATCTCGATTCACCCAGGACGGTCGGGGCGTTGATCTTCGGCGATACCGATCCCAGCACCGCCGCCGGTTGGTTGCTGGATGACGGTGGCTCGCCCGACAACACCCTGACCCTCGCCGGCACCACGCCCACGATCATCGTCAATGCGTTGGGCAGCGGCAAAGCCGTCACCATCGGCGTGCTCGTTGCGGGAACGGCCGGTCTGACCAAGATCGGCGCGGGCACGCTGACCCTTTCCGCCGCGAACACCTACAGCGGCACCACCGCCGTCAGAGCCGGCACGCTGGAGGTCGCGGCGGGCGGCGTGATCGGCAACGCCGGCCTCATCAGCACCGTCAGCGGCGGCCTCCTGCAGCTTGAAGGCACGGTCACCTGCACCGGTCATTACTACCTCGGTGCCGGCACCAGCGGCAGCGGCACGAACATTGTCAACAGCGGCGGCCTGCTCAACCTGGGCGGCAGCGGCGTGTGGGTGAATATCGGCGGCAGGACGGCCACTGGCACCGGCAGCAATGGCACCGGCACTCTCACGATCAACGGCGGCAGCGTCAACATTGCCGCCGGCACCACTTGGTATTTCAACCCGTATAGCAATGCCGGACCCAGCACGCTCAATCTCAACGGCGGCACACTGAGCACGGCGGTTACTCTTACCGATGGTTCCGGTTCCGGTTCCAGCGTCAATTTCAATGGGGGCACCTACCGATTCACGGCGGCCACCACGCTGCCCTTTAACGGAGCCCTCAATCTCAAAGTCCAGCCGGGCGGCGCGATCTTGGATACCGGAGGCAACAATGTCACCATCGGCGGCACCGCTCAAGGCGGCGATCGGAGTTTCCCCCTGCTGCATGCCGGCAGTGGCACTGACGGCGGTTTGACCAAGACCGGCGCGGGCACCCTGACCCTTATCGCGGCCAACACTTACAACGGCAATACCACGGTGACCGCCGGCGAACTGGTCTTCAACGCCCCGGCCAGCGGGAATTGCCTGACCTTCGCCGTCAAGGCGTCTTCGAACAACAAAATCACCGGCACTGGCGCCGCCACCCTCAACGGGCCGTTTTACGTCGATCTCTCCGACGCCTCCCTCGCCAGCCTCACGTCCCACACCTGCACTTTGGTCGATGTCGCCACCAAGGCCTACGGGACCAACTTCAAGCTCACCGGCGCGGGCGGCGACTGGGCGGTGAGTTCGGGGGTCTGGACCAAAACCGATGGCACCAAGACCTGGACGTTCACCGAGGGCAGCGGCGAACTCAAGCTCAGCAGCGGCGGCGCGTACGAAGACTGGGCGACGACCAATCAAGGTCTCACCGGCGGTCCCGGCTCCGATCTGGATCCGGCCTTCGATGCGGATCCGAACAAGGACAGCATCCAAAACGGCATGGCCTGGATCCTCGGGGCCGGCGCGTTGGGTGATCCCGCCGCCAACCTGCTCAAGCTGCCCGCCGTCACCCGGGATGGAACCGGCGCGTTGGTCCTGACCTTCGACCACTTGGCCTCCTCGGCCGCGAGCGCTCCGCTGGTCGTCCAATACGGCGACGATCTGGGGGTAACTCCCTGGACCGACTTCACTGTCGATACCGCCGCGGGCACCACCACCGACGGCAACATCTCCATCGCGGTCGCGTTGGGTGCCGGCAGCACTACCGACTACGACCGGATCACCGTGACGATCCCCGCCACCTACATGACGGCGCATCCGAAGACCTTCGCCCGCCTGATGGCCAATCTCACCCCGTAAGACGCGTGACAATTTTCCGGAGTTATGGGTATTGCTCTGGAATCCAGCGGGGCCGCCGCTGCGCAGCGGCGGTCCCGTATCTCCACGATGCGGAACCGAGCCAAACGAACTCAATCTGGCGCGAACCATGACACAATTCTTCACAGGCATCCTAGAAAGAGCGTTACTACTCAGGTCCAGTCCTGTGAAGATAATGTGAATTTTAACCACGGATGGCACGGATAACACGGATATAGAGCAAAACCCACGCCGGGCGGCTGGTCATCGTACTGGCCCAACCCGCAGTCCTTGCAGCCGGGCAAACTCTGGAAGTAACAGCATGACCACTAACCAATGACAACCCGACACCACCTGAATTCTCTTGCTTGCGGCCTGGCCGCGTTGCTCGGCGGAAGCGGCGGCACCCATGCGTCGGTGGCGCTGACCAACGGCAGTTTTGAAAACACGGGCGCGCTTTATAGCAGTGCATTGGGCGGAATCCACGAGGCAAGCGGATGGACCAACCTCTCGGGCCTCAATATCCAGGCATCCAGCATGCTTGGGGGCAAGGAGGGAACCGCCGCCACCGCCAACGGCACTCGGCTGTTGCGATTGGTGAACGATGTTGGCGACCAGAATCCGGCCAACATCGGGAGAGTCGCGCAGCACCTGGGCACGATGGTGAGTGGTGAAACCTATACGTTTGCCGCCGATGCCTTCGGTGGTGCGGAAGCCAACCTTGCCTGGGGCGCGACGGCCAAATTCGTCAACGAGGGCGCAGCAAATCCCGCGACGACCTATGCCTCGCAGACGGTGGACGGCGTGGCGGCAGGCACCGTGGTTCCCGATGCCTTCAAGTTCAGTTACACCGCACAGCCCGCCGACAACGGGTTGCCGTTGTGGAGCTGGCTGCAAGCCAAACCGGCGGGTGCCGGCCAGGCAACCCGTGGCGGAATCGACAATGCGCGGCTAACGGTGACGCCTCCCGCTCCGGCCAGCGCCATCCTCACGTTCACGTTCGGCACCTTGGGCGACGCGACGATCACCGGAGCCAACATCACCATGACCGTGCCGTTCGGCACCGCGCTCACGAACCTCGCCCCCACCTTCACGCTGTCGCCACTGGCCACCGCCGCTCCGGTTTCCGGCAGCAGCCGGGACTTCACCACGCCACAGGATTATGTCGTTACCAGCCACGATGGATCCTCGACCACCTATCATGTCACAATCACGCCGCTATCTAACAGCCTCGTTGTGCGGGACGACGGGCTGTCACTTCACGTGGACAACGGGTTGGTCAGTCTGGACCTGACACGCGTGAACGGAAACCTCAACAAGACGTTCTCGGCGATCGATTCGGCTGCGCAATGGCAGCCGGTCTGTTCCTCGTTTGTTGCGGATTTCACCACTTATCCCGCCGGCAACGCGCTGTTCAATTCCGCCGTGAACACCAAACGTTACCGGGTCCATGAAATGGCGGCGAGCCAATATGCCATCGCGTTGGCCTCCCCGACCCGTGTCGTCGTTCAGGTCACCGGCACCCATCAAGGCGCGCAAATCACCGAGACGATGGAACTCCGTGTCGGCGACCGGTATTTCCATGTGAAAACCGTCGCCGCGTTGCCTGCGAACTCGCTGGACTATTGCATGTCGTCCTATGTGTTCAATCACGACGGGGCCCCCGAGTTCGTTCACTCGCCCACCGTGAAGAAGGACGAGACGCGCTGGGGCAACACCCCCGCCGTCAACCAGGTCATTGGTGACATGGCTTTCCACTCGCCGGCTGTGGTCTTGCAGGACGGCGGGCTTTGCGTCGCGATGGTGCCGGATTTGGACAGCATCAACAACGACAAGGTCCTCTCGCCCGATGCGCGCCGGACCCAGAACGTGCCAGCCACGATTTATGACATCCCGGCCGAGGCGGACAAATTCTCGATGCCCACCGCGCTGGACCTCAATGTCACCTCGGGCCTGACCACCAAGCCGGTCTTTTCCTATGGCATGATGGATTTCATCGTCAGTCACCACCTGCACTATCAGCGGGTGAACGATACCTCGATGATTCGCACCCTCAGCTCTAGCACGATCACCTACGGTTTCGACCTGCTCCTCGGGGCACAGGAACCCTCGAACCTGGGCTATCAAAAGGTCAGCCGTCACTTGTGGCAGAAGTATGGCGAGCCGCTGTTCCAAAGCCGGGCCCATCTGGCCTTGCCCTTCGAGGAATATGTGAAACTGGTGTATGGGGTTGTGTCCCAGCCGATGCCACCCAGCGTGCAGGCACCCGTGCCCGGCTACCCCGACCACGGGGTCTTTCTCGATTTCACGATGAACGATCAACCGGTCTGCGGCATGGTGGCCCCGCTCGGCGCATTGGGATTCGGTGACGCGCTGTGGAATTTCGAATTCTGGAACCCGGTGCGTGATGCCAGCGGCATGTATTACTGGGGACAAAAACTCGACCTGCCGGACCTGACGACGCGGGCGAACAACATCATCAATCTGGCACTGCAATCGCCGCGGAACGACAACGGGCTCTTCTGCCTCACCTACCTGGCCCAGTCGCAACAGTGGTTGCGCGGCACCGTGAGCCCCAGCGCCCACAGCCTGTTTTCCAAGAACAACGACACCTATGACGTGCCGGCCATGAGCAAGACGGCGGCCCACATGCTCGAGTATTACAAGCAATGCGAGCAGGACAGCCGCATCATCACCTATCTGACGCCCTACGCCGGGTGGCTGGCGGAAGCCATCGACGCCAACGGGCGGATGCCTTCCTACTACACGCCCGCCATGGTTGCGAACGACCCGTTTCCAATCAACGCCCAGTCGGCCGCAAGCATGTGGTTCCTGGCCGAAATGTATTCCGTGACCCACACGCCGGCCTATCTAACCGGGGCGCGGAAGATCGCGGACTATCTCACTCAAAACGTGGTTCCCAAACAACTCTGGATGGATTTGGAACCCTATTATTCCTGCGGACAGAATCCGCTGACCTTCACCAACGACCCGACTCAGGGTCTCGCGGTGAAGGGAGTTCTCTCCATGATCTGGGCGGCCGAAGGATTCGCTGCCCTGTATCGGGCAACCGGCGCAGGCCAATACCTGGTGACCGGCGAACAAGTGGTGGATTACCTGTCCTTCTCACAAGCGTGTTGGCATCACCCATATGTTTACACCGCCTTTCCCTTTGGCGGTTTTACCGCGGACAATGTCGATACCGCCGGTTGCCTGGACGCGCGCCAGTGCGAGACGGTGAAGTCCTTCCTATGGTACGGCCAGACCTTGGGACGCAAGGATTTGTTGCAACGCGGGGTGGCCGCCGCACGCTCCGGCGCCGTGTTGATCAACCATCCCTTGCACATCGCCAATGACATCTATGCCCATCCCAATCTCTACGGGACCGGCTTGGGTCCGGAAAACATCAATCACGAGGGCCACAACCAGTCCGCCATCCGCAGCCATCCATCGTGGGGCGAATGTTCTGCCGTCTTCACCGGCCTGGCCAACGCGGATCGCCTGATGAACGGCTGTTATGTCAATGCCGGCAAGCTGTCGGGCGTCGGAGTGAACGGCCTTTGGTGTACCAACGTCTGGTTGATAGGTACCGTGTTGCACATCGAGCTGTCCAGCCAACTCGCCGCCTTGACCAGCCCGTGGACTGCGGATTTCAGAACCTCCGTCCAAGTGACCGGGCTCCCGCCAGACACGAACTACAGCATCGTCATCAACGATCTGGCACCCGTCAGTTCCAACAAGGCCGGGGATTTGACCATCCCGTTGGTGGTTCGCGCCGACGGCACGGTGTCACTGGCCGAGCCATACACCTCATGGATCCGCGGCAAACTCACGCCTGCAAACCATGGTCCCGGCCAGGACCCCGCCAACGACGGCTATTCCAACCTCGATGAATTCGCTTTCAACGGCGACCCGCTCGGCGGCTCGGACCATGGCAAGGTGTTCGGGTTGACGGAGGACAGCGATTGCGACACTGCCAAAAACCTCCTGCTAACAATGGCGGTGCGCTTACCCACGCCACCCTTCAGCGGGCAACCCTCGATCAGTTAGAGCGGGATGTTGGAAAATCAAGTCAGTGGAACCAATGAGAAGCATGGCATGAGCGGGAGAACGAATCATCGGACCATTGGAGGCATCTTGCGTTGCCAGGAGCGCGGGTTTGCCTTGGTGATCACGCTTTGCCTGCTGGTGCTGCTTCTCGTGGTGGCCGTCGGCTTGCTCACCTTATCGAGCACCACACTGCGTTCGACCAGCCAGCAGCAGGCCATGTCCATCGCCAGGGCCAACGCCCAAATGGCGCTCGTGCTGGCGCTCGGCGAACTGCAAAAGGAGTGCGGCCCGGATCGTCGCATCACCGCCAGTGCCGCGATCTTGGCGAATGACGCCAAAGAGCACGGACCGGATGCGGTGGCATTCGATCCGCGAACTGTTAGTCCGGACTTCGCCAATCCGCACTGGCTGGGGATCTGGGATTCATGGAACGCGTGGCTCAACGGAACCCGAATCGACAAGACCTATCAGAAGGGCCGGGAATCCCGGTTCCGGCGCTGGCTGGTCTCCCATCCCGAGCCGGCATCCCTCACCTCTATCAATGCGCCAATGACTGCGGCCAGTGGCACGAAACACGTCGCTGTCGTCGGCAATGGAACCTTGGGCGCGGACTCCAACATCTCGGACCATGTCTCGGTGCCGCTCGTCCCGGTAACCGGCCCGTCAACCAGCGGCTATGCCTGGTGGGTGAGCGGCGACAACCAGCGGGCCCTGGCCAATCACTATATCTCCGATGCCGCGCCCACCGGCAGTCCCGCCGCCGTGGCGCAGCGCCTGGCGGACCAACCGGCGGCCGGGGTTGACTGGCTGGACGGTCTGCAGCAATACCCGGCCGCCGACAAGAAGTCCCTGGCGAAGTCCATCAGCCTCCCTTCGTTGGGACTTGCCGGCAACGCTGACGCGTTCCGCCACTCCCTGACGAAACACTATCACGATCTGACTGCTTTCAGCATCGGGCTGCCGGTCAATGTGCGCGACGGGATGCTGAAGAATGACCTGAACCTCTTGCTTGAGCAAGCGACTCTGCCGGATGCCTATGGCACTTTTCGCCGGGCCAACTTCAACGGCACGATTGTTCCCATCCGTGCCCATGAAGGCAATCCCGGTCCGCCGTTCTATCCGCAGGATCTCAATTTCCCCTCGTGGTACAAACTCCATCAGTACTATCAACTGGCGGCTGGCACCGGCGGATACGGTGAGGAAGCGCCGGAGGATTGTGCGCCGGTCCCCTTTCAAAAGGGGCTGTGGTGGAATGGGAATTCCCCTACCATCAATTTCAACTGGCACATTGAGAATCTCGACTACTTTGGCTGGGGCCGGACGCCGATTGTGGCCCGGGCGATGCTGGTTTTCAGCTTGCGGCGCACGGCAAACGCCACGAATCCCGCGAACTTCGACTTCAAGATGGGCTATAATCCGGTGATCGTGTTATGGAATCCGTACAATGTGACGCTTGCCTCGCCGCGGTTGTGGATCCAGATCACGCCGGGCGCGTTGGAGTTCAATGCCTATGTGGGCGGCACCGCGAGGGGTTGGCAGCCATTGGCAAGGGCGGATGGCGGATGGGAACTTTTCAACATCTATCCGATGACGGGGCCGGGCCTCGCGGCCCAGACCGTCCCAATCGTCCTGAAGCCGGGCGAAACCAGGATCTTTTCCGCCCTTGCAAACGCGGTCTCGGCCGCGGATTTCAGATATGTGGAACTCTACCCGGGCTATGAGGCGCCGACTGCCAACGGCGGCTTTGACGTGGCCTTGCCGGGCCTGGTGAATTTGCCGGCGGGCACCCGGGTGGAGTTGGCGATGCGGATGAGCGACAACAGAAACGATCACGGCGGCGACTATCAGAACTACTGGACGGTGCGCAACGCGCAGACCGGCGAGAGCCAGCGCTACAACGAGATCGCCCTCAATCCGGTGCTGGATGGAAAGCCGATTCAGATCCTCGAGGATGCGCCCGGCAAGCGCCTGGCGTTCACCACCGACACCAACCGCCTGGTGTTCGCCAATTTCCAGTTGGTCCTCAAATCAGGTCAGGACCTCCGCAATCCGGGAGGAGACTACGCGGCGTTCGATGCCCGCGGCAAGAATTTCATCCATTCCAAGCCGTGGAACAACCGGGCCATGTACGGAGAGCCAACTCCGCGCATGAAGGGAATGGCCCAATACGACCTGCATATCGAAGTGGGCGCGGGAAACCAATTGAACCCGGATTTCGACAGCAAAACCAATCGGTCTTACATTGCCAGCGCGATTTCGGCGGGCGGCTCGCAGTATCCGGGGCAGACGATGGCGCCCATGACGGAGATTCCCTTGGTTGCGCCGGTTTCCCTCGCCGGGTTCATGCACTTCCGCCTCAACCCCGGTGACAGCAGGGATTTCGCCTCCGGCCGGCATTTGTGGCAGATCTCGACCAACGATTCGCTTGGCATTGGTTCCTCATTCGCCAACCCGCTGATTGCCGGATCCGCCATTTACGCCGATGTGCCCGACGCCCAGTGCCGTGGCGGGCACCTCCAAATGCAGTTGATCCGGGATTGTTATGATCATGTCTTTCTGAACAACGACGCCTTGTGGGATCGCTGGTTTTGTTCCGGCATCACCTCGCAACAAAGCCAGGCCTTCGGCTCACGGCAGAGCGCCAAGGAACTCGCCCGCAAATTCCTTGAAGGCACTGCTCCGCTTGCCGGCAGCCATTACCTGCCCAGTCTCGGCGGCGGCCAAACCGCCAGCCAGACGCTGGCAGCTTTGTTTTCCGGTACCAGTCCTACCCCGACGGCCCACAAAACCATTGCCAAACATCTCATCGTGCAGGGGGCCTTCAATGTGAATTCAACGGCTGTTGACGCGTGGAAGACCATGCTTGCAGGACTGCGTGACAGTGAAATTCGTTATGTCGATCCGGAATCAGGCACGATCAAAACAACATCCGCTCCCGCTGACAAAGTCGTCCTATCACGCTTTGCCCTTCCCAACTATCCAAAGGAAGGAACCCATGCCGGAGACCCGGCGAGCTGGGGTGGCGTGCGCTTGCTGACCCATGAGCAAATCGACCGGCTTGCCCGCGAATGCGTCAGGCAGGTGAGGCTCAGAGGCCCCTTCCTCAACATGGCGGATTTCATCAACCGCCGGCTTGACACCGGGCAAACCGGGCTCTGCGGCGCCTTGCAGGCGGCCATCGATTGGGATGAATTCAATGGCAATTCTCCAGCGGCCGGCGAGGACTCCATCAACGGCCGCTATAAGGGCGCCGGAGACATGATCACGCAGTCCCAGATTTCCTCTTGGGGCCTGAACTTTCCTGCTGCGGGAGTCGGTTCCCGCTGGACCGGCATCCCGGGATATGTGACCCAGGCGGACCTGCTCAAGCGCATCGGCAACATGCTCTGTGTGCGGGATGACACCTTCCGGATTCGGAGTTATGGTGAGGCCCGCGATTCCCATGGCAATGTGACTGCCAGAGCTTGGGGTGAGGCCACCGTGTTTCGCACACTGGACTATCTTGATGCCAAGGACCAGGCGGACACCCCGTTCGCAAACCTCACCCGCAACACTAACAAGACCTTCGGACGGCGATTCAAAGTGCTATCATTCCGCTGGTTGCAACCGGACGAAATCTGATCATGTCATTTCCGAAATACTTCCCGCTTCCCGCGCTCGCCTGGCTGTCGCTCGGGTTGCTGGTGCCTGCCGGATTGTTCGCCCAGGAGGCCAACAAGAAGATCAGAATCTGTGTCTGCGCCGTGGATATCGCGGGTGATTTGAGCACCCTCCATCTGGCTTCCGGTGGCAAGCCCGCCGCCAAGACAGTCAAGTGGCTGGATATTCCCCTCAACGTGTTCACGGTGTCACAGCCCATCGAGGTGGAAGGCCCGCGCATGCTGAACTTCCTGGCTGCCGCCACCCCGGACACCCAACCGGTCGCCAGCGTCAGGCTTCCCGGTGACGCCAGTAGTTATCTATTGGTCTTCGTGCCTAACAAGGAAGCGAATGGCTATCGAGTCATTCCCATTGCCGACCATGCTTTCCCCTACGGGTCGTTTTTTCTGGTGAATTGCAGCAAGACCCGGCTGGCAGTGAACATTGCGGAGCAGAAGAGACTTCTCAAGCCGGGCGAGCAAGCCAATGTCCCCGGCGCGAACGGCAAATCACAAGATGTCAGCATCCATGCGTCGATCAATGACCAGGTCCGCTTGATCCGCTCCACCAGATGGCAGCTTGACGATAACCAGCGGGAAGTGGTCCTGTTCTATGACCAGCCGGGTACCGATCTGGTCCGCAGCAAACACATCGTGGCCACGCGCGCCACCGAGCCGAAGCCCGGGAAATAATCCGTGGTCGGTTTTCGAGCTTGATGGTGCCGCGCGAACGTGCTTGCCCACCGCATGGGCAAAAAATGCCCTTCACTTACGTGGAGGTCCAATCCTTGAACACCTCAAGACGCTCACCTTGGGAGACCCGCGTCCCTGGCTTTCAAGCTGGATCAGGCGGCCCTCGACACGCTCACCTTCGGTTATTCCGATGTTGCCATTCTCGATGAAATCCGTTTGGGGGCCACGTACGCCGACGTGACCGGCCAGGCGGCGACGCCGGACGCTAACAGCAAATGAAAGACTCCATCATCAAAGGCACTCGCCGTTTCATGGGCGGGATCGCACCTCATGTGATCCAGCAGCGTGACGAATCTCTCAAGTCTTGCGGTGCGGCGGAGGATGGCGGGCATGGAATGACTTTTCGCGATTGCTCAGGACCGCATTTCTTGGTTCTTCATCAGCCAAACGGCGGCCCTGAACGGACGCATTTTTTCAGGCTGAAGGCGGACGACGATTGACTGGTGTTGGCCGGCGAATATAGTGCGGCCAACACGCCCGAATTCATCAAGGGAACGGGTGTTCTGAGAAACCAGTGAATCACCGGAATTACAAGACAGCGAATTCTCACCTCCCCTGGCGCCGGCTCGCGTGCCTGGTGACGGTGTTGGCTGTGCTCGCACCGCTGGTTTCGGCGCGGCCGTCCTGGTTCATTCGCAATTGGCAGTCCGACGAGGGATTGCCGGATAATACGGTGATGGGGATCACCCAATCGCCCGACGGCTTCCTGTGGGTGGCCACCAAGACGGGCTTGGTGCGGTTCGACGGCGTGCTGTTCCGACCGTGGCCAGTGACGCCGGAGGGAGTTCAGACGGGCGGCTGCAAGGACCTGTTAGCCGACCGGCGCGGGCGCATCTGGGTTGCGAAGGATCACGGGGTGGTGGTGTGCGTGGACCAGGGGCACACGACGACGGTGGTCGGCACCGAACACGCTGCGGGGGACCTTGGAAAACGGATCATGGTCGAAGACGCCGAAGGTGCCGTGTGGGTGGCCTACGACGGCGGCGAGGTCTTGCGCATTCAGGACGGACAGGTGCGTGCTTTCGTCGAGGCGGACGGCTTGCCCGCTGGTGCCCTCTGCCAGTTGGCGCTGGATGGCATGGGGCTGCTGTGGTTTGCCCGGGGGGATCGGGTGGGAGTCTATCGGGATGGGAAATTCCGCCCGCCGCAGGAGTTGCCGGCCCGGTTCATCACCGGTTGCCGCGCAGGAGGGATCTGGAGTTACAAGGACGGGCAAGTCTGGAGGTACAACGAGGGTGGGGCCCCGGTCAAGCTGGGCGCGTTGCCGGTCGGTACGCCCTTGGTAACCCCGACGGCATTTCACGAAGATCGTGACGGCTTCCTGTGGCTCGGCACGAGGGAGGCGGGGCTGTTCCGCTTCGATCACGCGGGAGTGCCAACCGCAGCCATGCCCCAACAAACCATCCTCACCCTGATGGACGACCGGGAGGGAAATTTGTGGGTCGGCACGCGCGGTGGCGGCTTGAGCCAATTGAAGCCCGGTGTCGTGGAGCTGCTGGCCATCAGTTCCGCCACCCCGTTGACACCGGTGGGGTCCATCTGTCAGGATCCCGCCGGGCTGTTGTGGGCGGTCCTCTGGCCTAACGGGGAAGTCTTGCGGAGCACAGGCCAGGGCTGGACTCCCTTGTCGGCCAAAGATGGATGGTCCGTTCCCTTCGCCCAATGCGTGGCCGCGGATGCCCAAGGCGGCGTCTGGGCCGGCACGAGTTACAATGGCTTGTTCCATTGGCAAAACGGGGCGGTTACCGCCAGCCTCAGCGCAGAGAACGGCTTGGGCGTCAACTCGAACGGCACGGCCGGCAACCAGGTCAACGCGCTGCTGACGACCGTCTCCGGCGAGGTTTGGATTGGCCCCGAAGGGCCCGATGTGCCACGGCAGGTCTTGCAATGCCGGCACGCCGGGCAGCTCGAAACTTTCCATCTGCCCCTCGGCAGCGGGCCGGTGGTCGCCCTGGCCATTGACGCCGCCGGCGACTGCTGGGCGGCGACCGCCAGGGGTCTGCTGCTGCGGGTGCGCGACAAGGTCCTGACGAACGAAACCGGGCGCACGTTCGCGCAGGCGGGCGCGATCCGCTGTTTGTTAGGCACGCCGGACGGCAGTTTGTGGATCGGCTATGGCGGCCAGGGCCTGGGGCGGCTCAAAGCCGGCCGCTTCAGCCACTGCCGGATGGAGCACGGGCTGCACGACGACTATCTCTCTAACATCCTACCGGACGGGCACGGCCGGTTGTGGTTTGCGGGCAACCGTGGCATTTTCAGCGTGCGCGAAAAGGAGTTGGATGACTTCGCGGACGGGCGGACCACGCGGATCTGGTCGGTGGCCTACGGGCGGAACGATGGATTGGCGCAGTTGCAGGCCAGTTCCGACGCCTGGCCGGGCGCGCAGCGCGGCACCGATGGCCGCTTGTTCTTCGCGATGCAGTCCGGGGTGGCCGTCGTGGATGCGGACAACCTCAAAGAGAACCTGCAGCCGCCGCCAGTGGTGATTGAACGGGTGACGGCCAACGGCAAAATCGTGGCGGCCTACGGGGCGGGTGGGACACCGGCATCCTCAAATTCCACCGCGCCACTCGAACTGGGCCAAGGCGATGCGCACCTGCGCCTCGCACCCGGCCAGCGGCAACAAGTCGAGTTTGATTTCACGGCGTTGACGTTCACGAAACCGGCGAGCGTCGGGTTCAAGTACCGGCTGCACGACCTGGACGCGGATTGGTTAGATGCCGGCCCGCGGCGGGTGGCCACCTATGCGCAAGTCCCGCCCGGGCGCTATCGTTTTCAAGTGCTCGCTTGCAACAGCGATGGCGTTTGGAACGAAACCGGCGCGGCGCTGGAACTGACCGCCGTGCCGTATTGGTGGGAGACGGCTTGGTTTCGCGTGGCCGGTCCGCTGACGGCCGCCGGGCTGTTGTCCGCCGCGATCCTGTTAGGTTGGCGGCGGCGCCACCGGCGCCAGATCGAGCGTCTCGAGATGCAGCAGGCCACGGAACGCGAGCGCGCCCGCATTGCCCGCGACATTCACGACGATCTCGGCGCAACCTTGACACAGATTGTCATGTTGAGTGATGCGACCGGCGCGGTCGGGCCGCCACCCGCGGGCTCTCTGGGGAAAATCCACCAGGTGGCGCTGGCCATGACGCAGACGATGGATGAAATCGTGTGGGCGGTCAATCCGCGCCACGACCGCTTCGACCAACTGGCGATGTATCTGGATGCTTACGCGCAGGAATATCTCGATGCGACCGGTCTGAAGTCGCGCGTGGATTTCCCGAGTCCGTTGCCGCGCCGGTTGATCTCCGCCCAGGTGCGGCACAACCTGTTTCTCGCGTTCAAGGAGGCGCTCAACAATCTCGTCCGCCATGCCGGCGCACGGCAGGTGCGGATCTGCCTGACGGTGCAGCCGGGTGGATTTTCCTTGAGTGTCGAGGATGACGGCGTAGGCTTCAGCGTCGATCCGTCCGCGGCTCCCCGCGCCGACGCCGGCAACGGCCTGGCGAACATGCGTGCGCGGTTGACTGCGGTGGGTGGGCACTGTACGGTGGACAGTGTGCCGGGTCGCGGCACGCGGGTGGTGTTTGACTTACCCTGGGAGCCCTGAACCATGAAAATCCTCGTTTCAATCGTTGAAGATCACGCGGCGCTGCGCCAGATCATGGCCGAGTGGATCGGCCAGGCACCGGACATGAAACTCGGGCGCACCTATCCGGACGCCGAATCCGCGCTGGCCGACCTGCCCCAACACCCCGCCGACGTGGTGTTGATGGACATCAACCTGCCCGGGCTCAGCGGCATCGAGTGCGTGCGGCACTTGAAGCCGCTGCTCCCGGCCACGCAGTTTGTGATGGTGACGGTGTACATGGATGCCGACCGGATCTTCAAGGCGCTGGCGGCCGGCGCGACCGGCTATCTCTTGAAACGATCCTCTCACACGGAACTCCTGCAGGCCATCCGCGAGGTCGCCGCCGGCGGCTCGCCGATGAGTCGCAACATCGCCCGCCTCATCGTCGAAAAGTTTCACGCCGTGCCGACCCAGTCGCCGGACGTGGAGCGGCTCAGCGACCGGGAGCTGGACGTGCTGCGCTTGCTCGCCCGCGGCCAGGTGTACAAGGAAATCGCGGCCGGGTTGAACCTCAGTTTTCACACCGTCCATACCCTGGTCCGCCGCATCTACGAGAAGCTCCACGTCCACACCCGGCGCGAAGCGGTGGCCCGCTTCCATCAAGCCAACCAGCCGCACCCCGCCTAGACATTTTTTGGGAAGGCGCATGACGGGGGCGGTGAAGAGGGTGATTTAGGTATGGCAGAATCATTTCAGAATTGGAAAAAAGTCATTGGATCAACCCCTGTCTGTGCGCATCCGCACGCAGACAGGCCGACCAGTGATGAATCCCCTCAAGACTCTTGAAAAATGATTCTGCCATAAATGATTCTGCCATGAATTCTTTGGAACCTGAGTAGTAACGATTTCTCTAGGATTGGCCTTGGCAGCCCAATCTGTTACTGCTGGAATCCGTTGAACATGAATTGCTCCGTTAATCTCCCCCAACCTGGACAGGTGGTCCGCGTCCGAACCAGGACGTGGTTGGTGGAAAACGTCGAAGCCGACCCAGGCTTCGGTTCCACGGTTTCCTTGGCGTGCCTCGACGACGATGCCCAGGGCGAGCAACTTGCCGTCGATTGGGGTCTCGAACTCGACCGGCGCATTGTCAGCGAGGAGGCGTGGAAGGACATCGGCAAAAAAGGCTTCGATCCCCCCCGGGAGTTTGCCGCCTTTTTGAACACCCTGCGCTGGAACTGCGTCACAGCCACCGATCCGCGCCTGTTCCAGTCCCCATTCCGGGCCGGCATCCGGATCGACCCCTACCAGATGGTCCCCCTGCGCAAGGCCCTGCGCCTCCCGCGGGTGAACCTGTTCATCGCCGACGACGTCGGCCTCGGGAAAACCATCGAGGCGGGACTGATTGCCAGCGAGTTGCTGCTCCGCCGGCGGGTTCGCGACATCGTGGTCGCCTGCCCCCCGTCCATGATCCTCCAGTGGAAGGACGAACTCGAAAACCGCTTCGGCCTGACCTTCGAAATTTTTGACAGGACCTACATGGAGAAAATCCGCCGCGAGCGCGGGCACACCGTGAATGCCTGGGACACGTTCCCCCGCTTCCTGATCTCCCACAAGCTGCTCATCGACGAAATCGACGTCGCCCCGATGCGCGATTGGCTGGACAACCTCCGCCCTGGCTCGCTCCTGATTCTTGACGAAGCCCACCATGCCGCCCCCTCCAGCAGCTCGAAATACGCCATCGACTCCCAGATCACCAAGGCGATCCGCAATCTCGCCTTCCGCTTCGAGCACCGGCTGTTCCTATCGGCCACGCCGCACAACGGCCACAGCAACAGCTTCTCGTCCCTGCTCGAAATCCTCGACCGGGAGCGCTTCATCCGCAGCGTGAAGGTCAACGAGAAACTCCGCGACGACGTGATGATCCGCCGCCTCAAGGACGACCTCCGGGCCATCGGCGTCGAGGGCTTCCCCGACCGCCACGTGGTCCAGATCGACTTGCCGCAGGCACTCGGCTTCGAGCACCTGCCGGAGGAAACGCCCGAGTTGGCCCTCGCCGCCCTGCTCGATCGCTACCGGACCATCCGTTTGGAATCCATGGCCGCCGCGCCCAAGCGGCAAAAGTCCCACTTCGAGCTGCTGACCACCCAGCTCCAGCAGCGTCTGCTGTCCTCTGCCGAGGCCTTCGCCCGTTCCCTCCGCGTCCACCGCGCCACCATGGAGCGCATCTGGGCGAAGGAGGCAGCCGTGCTCCCCGAGGCAAAGGTGCGCTACGATCAACTTGATGCCGTCGATTCCGAGGACGACCGGTCCACCCTTCCGGAGGAGCAGCTTGCAGAGCTTTTTGATCGCGAGACGGAAAAGGCCACCTTGGCCGCCGCTGCGGACACGGCCCCCACGGATGCCGAGCGCCGACTGCTGGAGGAAATGACCGCCATCGCCGAGCAGGCCCGCATCCGGCCGGATGCGAAAATCCAATACCTCGTGAAATGGATCCGCGAAAACCAGTGCGCCGGGGCCTCGCTTCCCGGCGATGGCTCACCCACGGCAAACGGCCCCTGGACCCCCCGCCGCCTGATCATCTTCACCGAGTGGGACGACACGAAGCGCTTCATTGAAAAGCACCTGACAGCCGCCATCGCCGGCACCGCCCGCTGGGAGGAGCGGATCGAGATTTTCCACGGCTCCACGCCCTTCCAGAAAAAGGAGGACCTCAAGCGTGCCTTCAACACCCCGCCGGACGAACACCCGGTGCGCATCCTCATCTGCACCGATGCCGCCCGCGAGGGGCTCAACCTCCAGGCCCACTGCTACGACCTCATCCACTTCGATGTCCCGTGGAACCCCGCCCGCATGGAGCAGCGCAATGGCCGCATCGACCGCAAACTCCAGAATAACACCGAGGTCTTCTGCCGCTACTTCTTCTACACCCAACGCCCCGAGGACAAGGTGCTCCGCGTGCTCGCCCGGAAAACCCGCACCATTAAGGACGAACTCGGCAGTTACACGGATGTCATCTCCAGGAAACTCAAAACCGGCATCCGCCGCGAAATCGCCGCCCGCACCGCCGATGAACTGGATCACCTGACCGACGCCGAAGCCGACGCCGTCCGTGACGAGGAATTGGAGTCCGCACGATCCCGCCACGCCGATCTTCGTGAGGAGATAGGCGTGGTGGACCGGCAACTCAACGAATCCCGCAAAGCGATTCACTTTGATTCGCCGATGCTTCAGGACGCCATCTCCTGCTCCCTGAAGCTCCTTGACGTCGAGGGCCTCACGCCATCCAGCAACGGCCGCTTCACCCTTCCCGATCTGGAATCCCGCCGTGGCGCGGACCCGAAATGGGCGGCCACTCTCGACACCTTGCGCCCGCCGCCGAAGAGCGGCAAGCGCGACTATCAGTGGCGCAAGGATTGCCCGATCCGCCCGGTCACCTTCGAGGCCCCGGACGGCATCGACGACACCGTCGTGCAGCTTCACCTCTCCCACCGCTTGGTTCAACGCTTGCTCGGTCGCTTCACCTCCCAGGGTTTCGTTTACGACGATCTCTCCCGTGCCTGCCTGGCCACTTCGGACGACTCCATTCCGCGTGTGATTCTGCTAGGCCGGATCTCGGTCTATGGTCCCCATGCCTCCCGCCTGCACGAGGAAGTGATCACCATCACCGCCCGCTGGACCCCGCCGGCTGACAGGACCAAGCCGCTGGTTCCCTTTGCCCGCGAGGGCGAGCAACGCACGCTGGAACTGCTCCAGCAAAACCTCGGCCCCGGCCAACAGCGCGAAGTCTCCGCCGCCGTCCGCGAAAAACTCACCGCCGCCATCCGCCGCGATGTCGATGACCTCCATGCCCACCTCCAACCCCGCGGCGAGGAGGCCTTGGCCGATGCCGTGAAAAAACTCCGCACCCGCGGCGAAGCCGAAGCCTCGGAACTCATCCGCATCCTCCAGGACCAGCGCAAACGCGTCATTGCCGAACTGGCGAAGAACAAGGACTGGCAACAACTCCAACTCGGCCTCAACGACGATGAGCTGAAACAGCGCGATGACGATATCAAGCACTGGGAATCCTGGCTCACCAACGTCAATGGCGACCTCCAGCGCGAGCCCGCCCGCATCCGCGAATTTTACTCCGTCAAGTCCCACCGCATCGAGCCCGTGGGCCTGGTCTATCTTGTCCCGTCTTCCTGAATATCGTTTACAAAAAACGAACGAACGTTTACCTAATGTAAACAATGAACTCGCTCACTGACCTCTTTCCCAAAGCCCGGGCGGAAATCCTCCGCCTGCTCTTCGACGACCCGTCGAAGGAGCTTCACCTGCGCGACGTCGCCCGTCTCGCAGGCCTGACGCCCGCAGCGCTTCAGAGGGAGGTTCGAGCGCTTTCCAGTCAGGAATTCCTCTCGGCCCGGCGGGATGGCAATCGCGTTTACTACCGGGCCAATACCACCCACCCGCTCTATCCGGAACTCCACGGTTTGGTCCTCAAGACGGTGGGCCTTGCCGCAGTACTTCAAGGTGCGTTGGCTCCGGTCGCCGGGATCGATCTTGCCCTGATCTTCGGCTCCACCGCCAGCGGCCGCGCCGTCAGCGGCAGCGATGTGGATTTGCTCGTTCTCGGCACCGCCGGTCTCCGCAGAATCGCCACCCCGCTCCGTGGTGTCGCCCAATCCCTCGGCCGGGAAATCAATCCGATCTGCTTCACCCCCACCGAATGGCGTGACAAATCCCGGCAGGGTGATGCGCTCGTCACCCGCATCCTCGCCGAACCGAAACTCTGGCTGAAAGGAGGTCCCGATGCGCTTGCAGCAATGGGCGGCTAACGGCTGGCTCCGCCCCCACCAGACCACCCCGGGCCAGATCGCGGACCTCCTCGCCATCGTCGAGCGCGACATCAAGGACTCCGAACGCGACCTGTCTCCGGATTGGCAGTTCGGCATCGCCTACAACGCCACCCTCAAGCTCTGCACGATCCTGCTCTACGCCAGCGGCTGCCGGCCCGGGAAAAACCTCGCGCACTACCGCACCCTCCAGTCCCTGCCGCTCATCCTCGGTTCCCAATTCTCCGCCGATGCGGACTATCTCGACTCCTGCCGCGCCAAACGCAACACCGCCGAATATGACGCCGCAGGCACCGTCTCCCAATCGGAATCCGACGAACTCCGCGCCTTCACGCACGAACTCCGCACCCACGTCCTCCAGTGGCTCCTCCAAAATCATCCCACTCTGATCGGCGCTCCGTGATCGACGGATTCCTCTTCATTTCAGCGTTTACCCCCCAATGCTCCCTGATCCCCGCAAACTTGCCATCTCAGAGCACCAGCGTTGGCTCGGCTACCTTCAGCCGGAGGGCTTGGTCGTCTCGTCGCTGGCGCTGGTGGACAGCCAGGTCCAGCTCGATACGGGCGGGTATGCGGCGGTGCAGGCGCGGTTGATCGATTCCCTCTCCACCGACCCGTCGTCAGGCCGGCAGGTCATCACCAACTTCGCTTTCTTCGCCCGCGAATTTCTCGGCTGGAAGGACGAGTTGCTTGCCATCTTCTCGGTCTCCGCCGAGGTTCCCGATGTGCTCCGGGTGTCCACCGGCGAGCACGGCGAAATCCTTCAACCCGACGCCGCCTACAGGTTCTTCCATCCCACCGATCCCTCCAAGCCCTGGCTCCTGTTAGTCCGCCAATTGGAAACCGGCGCCTCGCTCGACGAAATCCCGGATGGCAAAAAGGAGCACGGCTGGGTGGCCACCCCCCATCAGAAGTTCGAGCGACTGCTGCGGGAAACCAAGGTGCCCATCGGCATCCTCTGCAACGGCCATTCCATCCGCCTCACCTACGCACCCAAGGGCGAAAACTCAGGCTCCATCACCTTCCCGGTCGCGTTCATGACGGAGATTGCCGGTCGCACCGTCGCCAGCGCGCTCGACCTGCTCTTGCCCCACCGCCGGCTCATCACCGTCCCCGAAGGCCTCCGGCTCCCGGCGCTGCTGCGGAAGAGCCGCGACTATCAGGCCAGCGTCTCCACCGCGCTTTCCGGGCAGGTGCTGGAGTCCCTCTACGAACTCGCCCGCGGTTTCCAGGCGGCGGATGAAAAGGCCCAGGGCACGCTGCTCGCCCCGGTCTGGCAGCGCGACCCGCAGGAAATCTATGGCGGCCTCATCAGCACGCTGCTGCGGCTCGTCTTCCTGCTTTATGCCGAGGACCGCAGCCTCATGCCCTCCGGCGAACTCTATCAGCGCAACTACTCGGTCCAAGGCCTCTTCGAACAACTCCGCACCGAGCACGAACGCTACCCGGATACCATGGACGACCGCTATGCCGGTTGGCCGCGCCTGCTCGCCCTTTTCCGCGCCGTCCACGGCGGCTGCCGCCATCGCTCGATGACCCTGCCTGCCAGGCGCGGCCATCTCTTCGACCCCGACCGCTTCCCCTTCCTCGAAGGCTCAAGGAGTGTGGGCGTCCCGCCCACATGTTTCCCAACGGGGCGAAACGAAAATGATCAGCCTCAGCAAAGCCACGAAGCATCTTCCATCCACGATCCACAATCCTCTATCCACAATCTCACTTCTTCCTCTTCCATCCACGATCCGCAATCCACGATCCACCATCTCCCGCGTATCGCGGACGGCACCCTCTTCCGCGTCCTCGAACTCCTCCTCTATCTCGACGGCGAACGCCTCTCCTACCGCACCCTCGATGTCGAACAGATTGGCTCCGTCTATGAAACCATCATGGGCTACGAGGTGCAGAAAGCCACCGGCCGCAGCGTCGCCCTCAAGCCCAAGAAATCCCACGGCGCGCCCGTCCACCTCGACCTCGACGCCCTGCTCGCCGCCAAACCCGCCGAGCGCGAGAAAATCCTGCTAGAAGACGCCGACACCAAGCTCCCCGATGCCGCTTCAAAAGCCCTGAAATCCGCCGCCACCCTCGACGACCTGCTCGCCGCCCTCGACAAGCGCATCGACCGCCGCGCCACCCCGCATCCAGTCTCCGCCGGGTCCATCATCCTCCAACCCAACGACGAACGCCGCCGCTCCGGCTCCCACTACACGCCGCGCTCGTTCACCGAACCCATCGTTAGAAAAACCCTCGAACCCATTCTCGACCGACTCGGCCGCCACCCACGCCCCGAGGTCATCCTCGACCTCAAGATCTGCGACATCGCCATCGGCTCCGGGGCATTCCAAGTGGAAGTCTGCCGCCAACTCGCCGATGAACTCGTCGCATCCTGGCACTATCACAAATGCCTCCCGGTCATCCCGCCCGATGAGGACGAGCTACTTTACGCCCGCCGCCTCGTCGCCCAGCGCTGCCTCTATGGCGTGGACCGTAACCCCATGGCAGTGGACCTCGCAAAGTTGTCTTTATGGCTCGCCACCATGGCCAAGGACCATCCGTTCACCTTCGTCGATCATTCTATCAAATGCGGCGACTCTCCCGTCGGGCTAACAAACAAACAGATCGCCGCCTTCCATTGGGACACCACCCAGGCGAAGGACCGCGTTTTCGGTCAGGAAAAACTCGAACAACAAATCGCCAAAGTCGCCGAGCAGCGCAAACGCATCCTCGACTGGACCGAGGACACCGAGTCTGCCGTTCTGAAAAAACGCGACTTCCTCGCCGCCGCCGACTCCGCCGCCGCATCCCTCAAGACCACCGGCGACCTCGTCATCGCCGCCTTCTTCGCCGGCGAAAAACCCAAGCAACGCCAGCAACACCGCGACGAGTTCCTCCACCGCCACCTCGAACTGCAAAAGGGCGACGCCCAACAACTCCCGTGGGAGGTCAACACACTCAAGGATCTCCGTGGAGGAGATCATCCGGTCCGGGCCTTTCACTGGGAAACCGAGTTCCCGGAGGTGTTCTCGCGGGAAAATTCCGGGTTTGACGCGATAGTTGGAAATCCGCCGTTTGCAGGGAAAAATACCATCACCAAAGGAAGTCGCTCGGGCTATCTCGATTGGCTAAAAGCCATGCACGAAGATGCTCATGGAAATGCCGACTTAGTTGCGCACTTTTTCCGGCGAGCCTTCAAGTTCCTCTCTGCTCCCGGAGCGCTTGGCTTGATTGCAACAAATTCAATTGGCCAAGGTGATACACGCGCCACAGGCTTGCGCTGGATTCGCGCTTCTGGAGGCACAATATACGAAGCAAGTCGCAGGGTTCGTTGGCCTGGGAATGCAGCAGTGGTGATTAGCGTTGTCCTCATTTCCAACGGGCCGGTCCGTTCCAAAACTGTACTTGATGGGAAAATCGTTGATAAAATTGCGGCGTATCTACTTAGCTCTGGTGGCGACGAAACGCCGGAACCGCTGTCGACAAATAAAGACAAATCATTCATTGGTCATTACATCTGCGGTCCAGGATTTACCTTCGATGATCAGGATTCTTCCGGCCTAGCAACTCCAACTTCCGTCTATCATGGCCTTTACGCAAAAGATCCAACGATTGGCGATTGCGCGTTTCCATACATTGGAGGTGAAGAGGTCCTCAACGATCCGCGACAACACCACCGACGATACGTTATCGGCTTCGGTCAGATGAAAGAGGTTGAAGCAAAAAAATGGTCGGCACTCTATGAAATCATCGAGAATAACGTCAAACCCGGAAGACTCGGCCTACCCCAAACAAATTCATGGAACAAGACAATCGCCAAGTATTGGTGGAGATGGGGGGCCTTTCGTCAGGAACTCCGGAAACAAAGTGCCGGTCTTGATGAGATTCTATTTCACCCCAATCTGAGTGCCAATTTAGCATTCGCATTTCTATCGGCAGATACGATTGTTGGAGCACCTCATAATGTAATTTGCTTTGATTCAAGATCGGCATTTTGTGTTCTCCAATCGCAAGCGCATGAAGCGTGGGCTCGCCGTGAGTCATCATCATTCAAAGATGACCTCCGCTACACCCCTACGGATTGTTTCGAAACATTCCCCTTTCCCGAGGACTGGGAGACGAACGCCGCCTTGGAGGAAGCCAGGCGGGAATACTACGAGTATCGGGCGGCCTTGATGGTTCAAAACAACGATGGCCTAACGAAGACCTACAACCGCTTTCACGATCCCGAGGAGCGCTCCCAGGACATCCTCGAACTGCGCCGCCTGCACGCCGCCATGGACCGTGCCGTGCTCGACGCCTACGGTTGGCCCGACATCCTCACCGCCTGCGAGTTCCTCCTCGACTACGAAGATGAGGACGAGAATGAAAAAGCCGCCGACGCATCCACCATCTCCAATTCACGATCCACCATCCGCCGCAGGCGCAAAAAGCCCTACCGCTGCCGCTGGCCCGACGAAGTCCGCGATGAAGTCCTCGCCCGCCTCCTAGCCCTAAACGCATCCCGCGCCGAAGAGGAGAGACTTGCAGGACAGGCTGCCGCCTTTTCGGCAAGTGCAAAGAAGGCCCGCGTGAAGAAATCCGGCGTGTCACCGCTACAGGGCAATCTGCTTCCGCCGCCCCAAGCAGACTTGTTTGACTGATTGCCATGAGCCGTCGAAACATCAACCATCAACCCGCATCATGAACCAGTCCGAACAATACAGGAAAGACCTCGACAAGCTCATTCTGGTGGCCGGACATGCCGTCTATGCCGGAGACGATCAGCGGACCGCTGCCGAAGACAGGGCCTGGGTTCTCCAAGAGTTCCAGAAAGGAGAACCTCCCCGTTACATCGAGCACATTCGATGTGGTGTGGAACTGGCTGCAGCGCATCCGCGGTCCCTGCTTCTGTTCTCCGGAGGCAAAACCCGACTCGAAGCTGGATCAAACAGCGAGGCAATGGGCTATTGGCGTCTGGCCGACCAGTTCGACTGGTGGCAGCAAACTGAGGTTAAGGACCGAGCCTCGGTCGAGGAATTTGCACGCGATTCATTCGAAAATTTGATCTTCGGCATCGCGCGCTTCCGGGAATGCACGGGGCACTATCCCGCGTCCATTGAGATTGTGAGCTGGGAATTTAAGCGCGACCGGTTTGATTTTCACCGCCAAACCATCCGATGGCCCGGCGATGTCGAACACTACCAATATCACGGTGCCCGGAACCCCGACACCCTCGATTCCGCTTTGAAGCGGGAAGCCAGTACCTTCACTGCCTTCAATCGAGATCCTTTTGGAACCGAGGAGCCGCTGCTAAGCAAGCGCAAGCACCGAAATCCCTTTAATCAAACGCCCCCATACCCGCTGACATGCCCGGAAATCGCGGGCTTGCTAGGGCACAGAACCCGCGATGCCCCAGCCTTCAATGGCGTCCTGCCGTGGGGAGCCACAATCCAAGACCCAAAGACAACATGATCGAAAAACTTATGACCACAAAGACAGCGACGGACCTTAACCAATTCCATTCGCTCTTGGTTGAAGCCCGCCAAACCCTACTCGAGAGAGACCACGACGAATTATGGTACCGCGGCCATGACCGCGGCCCTTTTCCGCTCATCCCAAAGCTTTTTCGCCACGAGGACCCTGAGGCAAGAGAAACTGCGATCTTTCAAATTTGCGATCAGTACGTGGAGCAAAAAGTGTATGGCAGCGACCCCTGGAGTCAGATCTCTTGGATGCAGCATTACGGCATTCCCACCAGGCTCTTGGATTGGACAACAGAGGCACAGATTGCCTTGTCTTTTGCGGTGCAATTCCTTAAGAGCCGAAATGGTGAAGAAGACCTGAGAGGGCGCGCGCCACACGAAATGCCTTGCGTTTATGTGCTCAATGCTTCTCGGCTCAATCGGATGTGCGAAACGGATAAGCCTGTCAACGAGGTGCCTGTGGTTGCGGCAGCGAAGGAGCCTGAGCATAGGCCTGAGCCTAAGTATGAGTTTCGCAGGATCTTTACGAAGGACGCGGAAAAGCCACGGGTGTATCCGCTGGCAGTTGCACCGCGGCCCGCCGATATAAACAAGCGCCAGATTGCCCAGCGCGGCCGCTTCACTGTGCAGGGATCTAATCTGGATCCATTGGAAATCCAGGCTCCGAACTGTATTTTCTGCATCCAATTTAGCGCTAAACTTTGTGAATGCCTTCGACAGGTCACCTTTATTCCCTTTGACGCTCTGCGGCTTTACCCGGACGAAACCGGGATTGCCCAGTTTGTGGCTTCTGAAGCGCGGCTGAGGCTGCTGCCATATGACCCGGTGCTGGCACGGAAAATACGCAAGCGGCTGAAAGAAACACACGCCCCAGACAAGGACCGGATTGCCGGCCAGCCGCGCTATCACAGCTTGTTTGGCACGTGTAACTTCGGGGACCCCTATATCAAGAGACCGAAAAAGGCAGCAGAACTGCTGAGGGCCCTGACGAAGCAAGGGGGGGGGCATTTGTTTTTGTCACCGGTGAGGCTGGAATTGGAAAAACCAATTTTGTATTGGAGACCCTCCTTAACCACGAGGAGCACGCAGACAAGGACTTGTCTTTTTTCCCTCTCAGGCTGATTGATCAAACAACGGACGGCAGCGTGACCGGAAGGAGAAGTTCCAGACTGTTGCCCCAGTTGTTCGAGTTTATGATCGGGTCCAAGGGCACCGTGCAGGAACAGGAGGCTGCCCGGCAATTGATCCGCGAGGGCGAAGTGATCGTCATACTGGACGGCTTGGATGAACTCGCTCGAAATTGGGGGCAGAATGTGGTCAAGAATTTCATGTTTGAGCTGGAGGCATTGGTGGCCGGAAGCGGCAAGGCTCGGATAGTGGTCTCGTGTCGAAATCATATTTTTGAAACATTGCGGAAAACCGGATCACTGGGAAACTTTGGCAACGGGAAACCGATCAAGATCAGTGCGTTTGATTGCGGGACTGTGGAAAATGCGTTGCGGAAGAAATTCGAGCACGCATTGCCTCCAACATCCAAGGGGCGCCAGCCCGACG
Source organism: Verrucomicrobiota bacterium (assembly GCA_026397725.1). Classification (GTDB taxonomy): domain Bacteria; phylum Verrucomicrobiota; class Verrucomicrobiia; order Verrucomicrobiales; family Akkermansiaceae; genus Luteolibacter. Next base: position 30,883 of record JAPLUI010000228.1, read on the forward strand.
AATTGCGGGCCTTGGCGCTCTTGGCGGAAACTCCCCTCCTCTACCAAATGGTCCTGAGTGCTGGAGAGCAGCACCTGCGGGAACTCTTGGGCGTGTGCAAAGACATGCCTAAAAAGCCTAAAGCCGATGTGCTCGAAAGGCGCCGGACAGACCTGCAGGATAAATGGTTTGAGGTCATGCTCAAGGAAACAGGCGAAGCGAAGAATGGAATCAAGAATTTGGGCCTCATTGCCGGTGATATGCTGAAACGACGCAGCGATGTGGTGGAGATTAGGGAGGGTGGCCAAATTGCCAGCAATTTGGGTCCCCTCATACAACGGCTTTCAGAACCGCCATTTGTATTGTTCACCGGGGAGCAGCAAAGAAGAAACACGTATGCTTTCTCCCATCAGTCTTTGCGAGAATTTGTTCTGGCTAAGTGCGTTCACCAGGAGATCATAGAGGGAGAGTTTGATTTACTCACATCAAGTCCTTCATTCGACTACGAAGGCGGCGAGTTCTATGCGCGCGTTCATGACCTTTTCGGGATTGAACCCTATATCGAAGAGCACATTATCAAAAGACTTGAGTCGCTTTTGAGGAACCCAGGCTCGCTATGCGAGGAGCAGTGGAATCATCTGGCACGCAATTTGTTCGAGATGCTAGGAGAATTGTTGCCGGATGATGACACTATTGCGGAGAAGGCTACGGGAGTTGCTCTGAAGTATCTGAATCCCAACCCCAACGCTTTGCGCTATGTTTCCTTCAAGACGAGGTACAATGTTGCACGATGTCTCGAACGCATTCATGATTCGGCGCCAAGACCCTATAACCGACACACACTTGAGTTCCACTCAACCTGGCCAAAGTCGCCCCGCGACGACCGACATGTTGGCGCGCATGCCATTCGCGGATTTCATCTGTTGAAGCAAGAGCCACGTCCGGTGCCTCCTTTGGTTTTCAATGGCAAATCCAGCAGGTCAGGAGGATTGATGCACTTGGAGAAGATAGTGTCAAAGGCACTCATTGACGCCGTGCTACAACTGGACGTCCCAGAGATGTTTGAGGACGCGGCCTTTTTAGGAATCAACTGCACCCATGCTCTTATTCGCTGGCTGCCACAGACACCAGACCCAGGGCAGATTCAAGAGATTCTGGCGCATCGCTATACGTCCAAACCGATGAAACAGAATATCTTTTGGGCTCTCTATCTGAGAGGTGCCAAGGGCATCCTGCGTTGCTTAAAACGAAAAGGATTTTTCAAGGACTGTGGTCCCTTGGCGTGGCATGACGGCAAGGCCTGGGCCAGCGAGAAGGCGCTGAATGCCTACAATGAATTGCTCCAGGCGGATTCACAAGTGAAACAACCATCCGACAAATCGTAGCTGTGTGATGAACTCCACCGATTTCCGAACCAAATTCGTCGTCGGCCGGATGGTCGATTTGGCTGACCCGCTGCCCGGCAATCCGTTCGCCAGCGAATTGCTGCCGGAGGACCGAGCGCCTACGAACGCGGCCTTGGAGGCGACCGGGCGGGAATACTACGAGTATCGGGCGGCCTTGATGGCGCGGAACAACGAGGGTCTGACGAAGGCATGCAACTGCTTCCACGATCCTGAGGAGCGCTCGCCGGACATCCACAAACTCCGGGACCTCCACGCCGCCATGGACCGCGCCGTCCTCGCCGCCTACGGCTGGCCCGACATCCCCACCGCCTGCGAATTCCTCCTCGACTACGAGGAAGAAGACGAGAATGAGGAAGCCGCCGACCCATCCACCATCTCCAATCCACGATCCACCATCCGCCGCAGGCGCAAAAAGCCCTGGCGCTACCGCTGGCCCGACGACGTCCGCGACGAAGTTCTGGCCAAACTCCTAGCCCGAAACGCCGAACGCGCCGAACAAGAACGTCTCGCCGGCACCGGCAAAGCCACCGCCAAGAAAACAGCAAAGAATGCCGTAAAAAAGGCCGTCGATGATGCCCAAAGCGAACTCTTCCCAACGTCTCCATCACCTGATACCATGCCGCCATGATCGAACGCCTCAGTCTCACAAACCTCGGCCCCGCGCCCGAAATGACCTTCGCCTTCGGTGAGCGGGTCAACCTGCTCACCGGTGATAACGGGCTCGGAAAAACTTTTGTTCTCGACCTTGCCTGGTGGGCGCTCACGCGCAATTGGGCGGACGGGCGCATCATCAGGCCCTCGCCACGCCTCCGCGGCGCTGGTATCGAATACGTGGTAAGAGGCAAAGCCGCAGCCACCGCGCCCGTGGCCTTGACATACAGCGATGAGGCCAGGAATTGGTCGCCATTTCCGCAGGGGGCACCACCCGCGCCGGGACTGGTGATCTATGCGCGCATCGACGGCGGATTTTCCGTAAAGGATCCGGAGCGTAACCGCTGGCGTGACCGCGACGAGGAGGGGCGCATCATCACCCGGCCGGAAGCATTCCATTTCAGCAAGCGGCAGGTCTGGGAAGGCCTGCGGGATGATGAAGACCGGGTGGTCTGCCGGGGATTGGTCGAGGATTGGGAGACCTGGCGACTCAAATCCAACGGCGCCTTCGCCATGATCACCCAGGTGCTGGCAGACCTCTCACCCGGTGGCAAAGAACATCCGCTGCGTCCCGGCATCCCGGTGCGCCTGCCCGATGACTTTGGAGATGTGGATATCCCCACCATCATCATGCCGCATGGCGAAGAAGTGCCCATCTATCATGCATCGGCGGCCGTTCGGCGCATCCTCTCCCTCGCCTACCTCATCGTTTGGGCATGGACCGAGCATCGCATCGCTGCCGAAATACGCGGCCATGAACCGGCGCGGCGGATTGTCCTGCTGTGGGATGAGGTGGAGTCCCACCTGCACCCGCAATGGCAACGCACCATCCTGCCCTCCGTGGTGGATGTTCTGGAACGCTTGTTGCGCGAGTCCGATGGCACGCAGCTTCAGGTCATCGCCACCACCCACGCGCCACTACTTCTCGCCTCCATGGAAACACGCTGGATCCCCGCAAGGGACCGCCTCTTCAATCTGGAACTCACCGAAGATGGCAAACAGGTGGAAGTTGAGGAAGTTCCCTGGGCGAGATTTGGCGATGCCTCCGGCTGGCTCACCTCGCCGGCATTCGACATGGAAAGCGGCTATTCCCGTGAGGCGGAGCGGGCCATGAGTGCGGCGGATCACCTGATCGCTGAATACGCGGACGAACTGCCGGACAACCTGCAGGACCCCGAGAGTATCCACCAGGAACTTCTGCGCACCCTCGACGCCGGAGACCCCTTCTGGCCTCTGTGGCTACCCTTCTTCAGGAGCAAAGGAGGCAAACCATGATCCCGGTCCCGAGACTGACTCCGGCCAACGAGCCACCACACTTCAACGTCAACTGCCGTCAACTCGGCGCGACGTTTCTTGCCGAGACTCCGCCACGGGACCCACACGAAAAAAGTGCGTGGTGGAGCGAGTTCCAGCCGGATCTCGCCAAGCACTTCTCCTACCGCTGCGGCTGGACCGCGATGGTGATCGGGCTAGATGGAGATGTGGACCACTATCTCGCCTGCGGGGATCGCGAGGGCCGCCCATCACCCCACCGCAACCTCGCTTTCGAATGGACCGACTACCGCTTTGCCTCGGGAACTGTGAATTCACGGAAGGGAAACCTCGACGATCAGATCCTCGATCCCTGCAAAATTGGTGATGGCTGGTTCGAAGTCTTGCTGCCGAACTTCGTTCTGAGACCGACAAACCGATTGCCCGATGAGCTTCGAGCCAAAGCAGAGACCACTATCAAAAAGCTCAAGCTTTTCAACGAGCACAAGGTCAGATTTACGCGTTGGTCTTGGTATCAGCGCTACTGGAACGGCGGAGAGCCACTGCTCGGGCAACTTGAGATGGATGCACCGCTTGTCGCGGCAGCGGTGAAGAAGGCGCTGGCTGCGGGAGAAGCCCTTCCCGACCCGAGTGACTGCCTACCGGGGTATGAGGTTAAAGAAAGGAAGCGAGCCTATGCGAGGCGTCGTGCCTGCACGAAGAAGGCTGCGCAAGCCCCGCCGGGCGGAGGGCAGGCAGAGCATTGACCCGGCTTTTTGGACCAATGAAAGTGGATCTTGATGGCCGCGTGAAGAACTTGAACCTGATGGTTTCCAACCCCTCATTCCCCCATGCCCGCTAAAAAGAAAGCCACTGCCCAGCGCACCCCGAGGAAGGCCGCCGTCGTGAAAGCCGCCGCTGGGGAGGCGGCGTTGTTCGACCGCGTCGCCGCCATCCTCGAACAGGCCTGCGGCAATGTCGTCCGGGCGGTGAACAGCAATATGGTGCTGGCGTATTGGCTGATCGGCCGGGAGATCGTGCAGGAGATCCAAGGCGGCGGGAAGCGGGCGGAGTATGGCAAGCAGGTCATGGCAAACCTGGCGCAACGGCTCACTCAAAGATACGGCCAGGGATTTTCAGTCACTAATTTGCAGAATTTCAGGAAATTTCACCAGGAATAAGCCCAGCGGCGGTATCAAATTCAGTACCCGTTGGGTATCAAATTGGGTGTGATTGATGCGACTCCTGCAATTCAACACCCGATGGGTGCTGAATTGGCCGACGTGGCACTCAGACCGGCAAAATCACGTCCGACGGGTGCGGAATTGGCGGTGCCACCAATTCGTCACCCGGCGGGCGACGAATCTCTGGTCGGCTTTTCTCCCGACCTCTCCTGGTCGCATTACCGGGCGCTGATGCGGGTGGAGAGCGCTGAGGCACGGGATTTTTACGAGCGCGAGGCCATCGCCGGAGGCTGGGACAAGCGGACTCTGGAGCGGCAGATCCACTCCTTTTACTATGAGCGGTTGCTGAAGAGCCAGAACCCGAAAAAGATGCTGGCGGGCGGCCGGGAATTGCAGACCCAGCCTGAACCGGCGGTGGAGACCTTGAGGAATCCATACGTGCTGGAGTTTCTCGGACTTCCGGAAGTGGCCAAACTGCACGAATCCGAGTTGGAGGCGGCAATTCTCACCTGCCTACAAGGGTTTCTACTGGAACTGGGCAAAGGCTTTGCGTTCGTCGCCCGGCAAAGACGGCTGCGCTTCGGCGACGATGACCGCTATGTGGATCTTGTGTTCTACCATTGCCACCTGAAGTTCTACCTGCTGATTGATCTCAAACTCGGCGAATTGACGCACGGCGATGTCGGTCAGATGGATGGCTACGTCCGAATGTATGATGACTTGGTCGCCATCGAAGGCGATAACCCGACCATCGGCCTGATTCTCTGCACGGAAAAGAATGAGATCGTCGCGAGGTATTCCGTGCTGAAGGACCGCAAACAAATTTTCGCCTCGAAATACATGCTCTATCTGCCCACCGAGGAGCAATTGCAACGGGAAATCGAGCGGGAGCGAAGGCTCATCGAAGGCGCACGCAAGGCAACCGATTTACCATGACCACCAGCATCCAAGTTCGCTCCGCCCTCGTCGAAACCATCGAGCTGGATCTCGTCGGCCCGCGCAATGATCACGCCTTTGCCCATGAGTTGCTTACAGTGGCGGAAGGATACCACTCCGTTAGAACCACCTGGATTCCTTCGGCAGAGGTGCCGCGGGTCGATCACGCCGACCAGGAAACCATCGGTGAAGTGGAATTGGGGATGGAAAAGCTGGGTGAGTTGGTTGACATGTTAGACGCGCGAACGTGTCTTAACGGAGTGGTAGCGACCTACCGGGCGTGGATCTCCGTTCAGGAGGCGGCACTGGCATCATCCGGCTTTTCGCCGAAACAAAAGGCGACCGCAGGTGATTTGATTATCGGTGCCAAGGTGGCGGCGACTCGCATCGAGGAAGGCATCCAGAGTTTGTCTGATCCGCAATGCCTGGAAGCATTCCGAATCGCCAACCGTGCGATGGCCCGGGCCGCCCGGCAACGCTTTGCCGTCCAACAGGGCAAGGCACCCGCCGATGTTGATGCCCCGCGCTGGCGGGCCTTCCAGCTCGCATTCATCCTGATGAATCTGAACGGGCTCTTCGATCCCCGACATTCAGACCGGCGGATTGTGGATCTTCTGTTCTTCCCGACCGGTGGGGGCAAGACCGTAGCCTATCTGGGTCTTTCCGCATTCACCGTGGTTCTGCGGCGGCTTCAGAACCCCGGTATCGGCGCGGCTGGCGTTTCGATCATCATGCGCTACACTTTGCGGCTGCTGACGCTCGACCAACTCGGTCGTGCGGCGGCGCTGATGTGCGCGCTGGAATTGGAACGTGCGCATAACAAGGCTCTGGGAGATTGGCCGTTTGAGATCGGCCTGTGGGTCGGCTCTGCCGCCACCCCGAACCGGATGGGAAAAGCAAATGATTACAGCCCGGGCAAGGATGACACCGCCTACGCCAAGCTAACGAAATTCAAGAACAACCCCAGGAAGCATCCCGCTCCGATTCCAATGGAAGAATGCCCGTGGTGCGGCACGCGCTTTGACTCCGACAGCTTTTTCCTTGAACCCGCAGGTGCCCAGGAACCACGGGACCTCCGCGTGGCTTGCGTCAATGAGCGCTGCGAGTTTTCCGCAGCCAACAACGACTCCCGCCTGCCCATTCTCGGGGTGGATGAACCGATCTATCGCCGTCTTCCCTGTTTCCTAATCGCCACGGTGGACAAGTTCGCCGCGCTGCCGTGGATGGGCCGCACCGGTGCGCTGTTTGGTAACGTGGATCGATTCGACACCCATGGGTTCTATGGTCCGTGCGATACCGGCAAAGGCTCCTCACTTCCCGATGGCAAGTTGCTGCCGCCCGATCTGATCATCCAGGACGAACTTCATTTGATTTCCGGCCCGCTCGGCACGGTGGCCGGGATCTACGAGACCGCCATTGAGGAATTGTGCAAGCGCGACCTCGGTGATGGCCTCACACGCCTGCCGAAGATCGTTGCTTCCACGGCCACGGTGCGCAGCGCCGACCGGCAGATCCGGGCTCTTTTCGGCCGCGAACAAACCGCGATCTTTCCCGCCACCAGGACCAGATCGCAACGACTCGTTTTTCGCACACACGATTCCATCGACCAATGAGAATCCGGGCAGGCTTTATCTGGGTGTCGCGGCGCAAGGGCGAAGCATGAAGGTCGTCCTGCTCCGCACTTCGCTCGCCATTCTGGCTGGCGGGGCACAACCATACCAGGAAGCAGGCGGCAAGAGTCCTGACAATCCGTGCGATCCCTACATGACGCTGCTTTCCTACTTCAACAGTCTGCGCGAACTCGGCGGTAGCCGTCGGATCGTGGAGGACGAGGTTTACGTACAGGCACAGTCCCGCTGGAAACGCCGGAGGCGGGAGCCTCAGGATGATCTTTTCCGCAGCCGCTACATCAACCGGAACCCGGTCGAGTTGACATCCCGTGTCAGCACCGACGAAGTGGCCCACGCCAAACGCCGCCTGAGCGCCGACTTTTCCGAGGATGACAAGGTCGATTTCGCGCTGGCGACCAACATGATTTCGGTGGGTCTCGATATTGTGCGGTTGGGTTTGATGGTCGTTCTCGGGCAACCAAAAACCACCTCGGAATATATTCATGCCACGAGTCGGGTGGGGCGCGATAAAAACAAACCCGGCCTGATTGTGACCTTGCTGAACGCCCACAAACCGCGCGACCGTTCCCACTATGAACGGTTCGGGATCTACCACCAGACTTTCTATCGGTCCGTTGAAGCGACCAGCGTCACCCCGTTCTCACCACGCGCACTCGACCGGGCGCTGGCCGGAGCGCTCGTAGGTCTTTGCCGGCACATTCTTTCCGACATGGAAGCCCCGACCAAGGCAGGCAAGGTCCAGAGCCATCTTCCCGCACTTCAACAAGCGGTCCGGGTTTTCGCCCTACGGGCAAAAATCCATGATGTGGACAAAGCTTCGACCCAGGAGGGAACCGACCTCGCCGCGCACGTGGACGCCTTGGCTCAGAATCTAATCGCAAAGTGGGCGAAAATTGCAGGCGAATGCGCCAGCGACGGAAGCTCGCTGACCTATCAGAAATACGAAGGCCCTCGCCAGGGTGACGCGTTGATCCGGGATTTCCTGGATTCCGATTTTCTGACCAAGCCGCCGATCTATCGGAACTTCCGGGCCAACCGATCGATGCGCGATGTCGAACCCGCCGTTGACATCCTTCCCCTCAAATCCAGCACAGGCACCAACCGATGAGCCGTCAACAAATCCGTTCCAACCAGTTGATCACGACCTTCGGCCCTGGTGCCATGGTCGATCTTCCCCACAAGTCCATCATTGTTGCCGGTCTCGAGAAGTGGGCGTTTGAACCCGGCAAGCCATGTCTGGTGGAAGAACCTCGCCTTGCCGCAAAGCTGGCCCGACTTCTGCGCCAGCAGAACCAGTCATTCAAAGGCTACAGCATCGAACTACGGACGCCACCACCGTCCGGCGATGCCATGTTCCAACGAGGGCTAATCACGCCGGGCGTCACGGGTTATATTTTCCCACACTGGTTCATCGTGCAGAATGTCGTCCTTACCCCACAGAAAAACCGCCGTCGTCGGTTGGTCATGGTAGAACAGCTAAATGACGGCACCGGAAAGTTCAGAGACCATGACAACAAGAATTACTCGGTGGTGCCCGTCCGATTTGTTAGGGCTTGCCGGAAAGGGCATGTCGGTGACATCCAGTGGCGTGAATTCGCCCACGGCGGGCAGACCACCTGTCAACAGGATCTGTGGATGGAAGAGCGCGGCACCACGGGTGACCTCGCGGACGTTTGGATCATCTGCGACTGCGGCGCTGTCCGCAGCATGAGCGAATCCGCGGAAAAAGGAGAACTCGGCACCTGCAACGGCAGCCGGCCATGGCTCGATGACTCCGAAAGGGTATGCGGTGAGCCTCAGCCATCGAAACCTGGGCCACGTCCGAGCTGGTCATGAAACGGGCGGCAGAACTTGAGGAATCGTTGGAAAAATGGAAGAAGGACCACCCCAACAGTCGAGTGGAGTTTCCGGGGGCGTCCTACATCATGCTTCATTCGCTCTCCCATCTGCTGATCAGCGCCATTTCGCTGGAATGCGGTTACCCGCTGTCTTCCTTGCGCGAAAGAATCTACGCACCGGACGGCAAGGGTGCCATGGAAGGAAGATATGGAATACTCATCTATACGTCATCGTCTGGTTCCGAAGGCACCCTGGGCGGGTTGGTCCAGTCGGCCCGCGACATTCGCAAGCACATTTTCCGGGCCATGCAGCTCGGCACGCTTTGCTCGAATGACCCGGTCTGCTCCTCACACGGGGTAAAGCACGGGGGAATTGACCGCATTTCCGGCAGCGCCTGCCATGGTTGCCTCTACATCTCCGAAACCTCATGCGAACGATTCAACCAGTTTGAGGAGGCAAAGCGCGATGTCATCGTGGCAAGCTACGTTTTCTATCAGTGCAGGGGCCTGCTCGCACCGTTGGCGGTGAAACTCGATGCGGATCCGAACTTCAAGGTGAGATTCATCGTGGATCTCTCTCACCAGCGGCAGCATGCGACCGAGCCATTGCCAATCGTGGCCAACCGTTTCAAGACGAATTTCCTCAGCGATCTATGGTCGGGAAACCGGCAGCCCGAGTTTTGGCATGATCCACGGATCTTCGACGAGGAGGACCGGAAGAAGGCAGGCGTCATGCATGCCAAGGTGGTGATCATCGATTCAGAGGCCGCGCTGGTGACCTCCGCCAACTTCACTGAAGCCGCGCAAAACCGGAATATCGAAGCCGGTGTCATCGTGCGGCAGTCACATCAAGTCGCTTGCCTGCGGAGCTATTTCGAAGGGTTGATCGACACTGGCGGACTGCGGATGATTCTGTAAATGATGGAGTGCTCCGCGCCTTCGCTCGCCACAGGTCGAGCCACTCCGTAACAGACATCGTAACACATGAACACCAGTCCCCATTCAATAACACATGCGAAGGCCAAAGTATGGAGTGCGGTGGGAAGGGCGCAGCCCGCCACACCGCTTTGGCTAAACCGGTTGCGCCGCGGCGTTCCCATGAGCCACGGTCAGTATCGCAGCCAGCCAGGGCTCCAGTAGCGGACGTGGTGGGCTCTGCGACATGGGCTCAGCGAGGAACCATACCCTCGGTTTGACAGAGCAAGCCCAAGACATGGCCACTGCGGTGACAAGGCACCGCAGCCCACACTTCATGGATCTCCCGGCGGTCTTGTTCTCAGCCGTTGAGCGTCCAGCCATCACGGTACTTGCGGCGCAGCAGCTCGTTGGCTTCGGGGGAATTGGTGACCTTGCCGGACTTGCCATCATATTCGAGCTTCTTGCCGACGCGATAGGCGACCAGACCTAACAACATCTGTTCGATCATGTTGCCGCTGTATTCAAAGTCGCAGGCGGTCTTGAGACTCGGGTCCTTGCAGGCATCGAACCATTGTTTCTGGAAGTGGCCGAGGGGCGGCAGGAGCGCCTCGGGCTTGCGCTGCTTGTAGTAACTGTTGTCCGCGCTGTCTCCGAACGGCAGCAACATGCGGGACTCGAAGTCGGCGATGAGAAAGCCTTTCGAGCCTTTGAACATGGCACCATGGTCGATGGCAGGCAGGTTGATGGCGGACTTCGGGGACCTGGGCATCACCCCGCCCTGATACCAACTCACGCGCACCGGGCCGCGCCAGTCATTGGCGGGATGCTCGAAGTGCGACTCACATTCGACCGGCGTGACGTCGGGGTTGAAGGCCTCGCCCTTCGCCTCGGCGGACGTCGGCAGGCCGGCATCGATCGCATTCCACAACAAGTCCATGGTGTGACTGCCCATGTCGCCGATCTGGCCGACTCCGAAGTCCCAGAACATGTTCCATTGCAGGCAATTCGCGCCGGACCCGCCGGAGAAATAGCCGGGGTTGTAGGGATGCACGGGGGAGGGGCCCAGCCAGAGGTCGAAGTTGAGGCCGGCGGGCGGCTGGCCCTCGGCCGGCAGGTAACCCTTGCGGCGAATCTGGCGATTGCCCCAGGCCATGGCCGCCTGCAACTGACCGATCGCCCCGTCGCGGATCAATTCCCGCACCCGATTGAAGTTCTCGAAGGCATGCCGCTGCATGCCCACCTGGGTGGCGAGCTTGTCCTTTTTCTTCAGCCAGTTCTCTCTAACAGTCCTGGCCTCCTCCACGGTGATGGCGAGGGGTTTTTCGCAATAGACATGGAGGTCGCGGTTCAAGGCCCAATTGGCGATGAAGGCATGGGTGTGATCGGTGGTGCAAATGACGACGGCGTCGAGGTCCTTTTGCTCCAGACATTTGCGCCAGTCCACATAGGTTTTGGCCTTGGGGAACCGCTTGAGGGCCTCGGCGAAGCGATTCTCGTTGACGTCGCAAAGCGCGACGACGTTTTCGTTGGCCAGCGAGTCGTAATGGGCCTCGCCGCGGCCCCAGACGCCGATGAGGGCGACGTTGAGCTTGTTGCCAGGCGAGTTCTTGCCGGCCAGGACTCCGCTTGGCAGAATGGTTAGCCCGGCTCCGGCCAAGGCAGAGGTGTTGAGAAACTTGCGACGGTTCATGGTGGTGGTGGTGGGTGTTTGTTTCGGCGACGGGGTTATTGGGGCACGCCGTAAACCTCGACCTCGATGTAATGGTTCATATCGTTAGAAGTGTTGCCATTGCTGTAAAGACGGACGTAGCGGCCCTTGGTGCCCTTGCCATCGGCGATGAGGCCGAAGCGGGATTCAACGTAGGGATAGTCGGGACCCTTGCCCATTTCGCAGACGTTCTCATAGTCGTTGTTATAGACAGTGGTAGCGCCGGTTTTGAAGGTCGGATCATCCGAGATCCGGATGATCACGCCTTTGTAGGCGCGTTTCTGCGAGTGGTAGTGCCAGACCCAAATGGCGTTGATGGCGGCGCTTTTTTCCAGGTCGATCTGGACCCACTGGGGGCCTTCGATGAGTTCGACGAAGTACCCTTCGCCGGCCTGCTTGTCGCCATCGGTGATGAGGTCGAGGGTGCCGATGATGGGATTGTCATCGCTGCCGGTGACCTTCTTGTCTTTGGAGAGCAAGACCGCCTCCTTGGGGACAAGGAACGTGGGGGCCTTTTCGGGCACTTGCACGAGGTTGGGGACTTTCATGGCCTTGGGAGTGCCTTCGATGAGTTCGGGCGGGAACTTGATGGCGAGAGGCACGCCACCGACGGTGCCGCCGGAGGAGCCGCCGCCGGAGGAGCCGCCGCCGGCGGAGCCGCTGCCGGCGGAGCCGCTGTCGGCGGAGCCTTTTTTGCCATCACAACCGGTGATGAAAAGGGCGGAGGATGCTGCGAGGATGGATGCTATCAGTTTGTGTTTCATGCGTCTAGGTGTTCGTTGGTGAAAGTGATGGGTTCATGTTTGAGGGCGGATGGATTCACCCAGTAAATCGGCGCTTCGCTGAGGAAGGCATGGTGGGCGTCACAATTGAGTTTTGCCTCGCCACGAACCGCTGCGAAGAAGTTTTCGAGGTGCGGTTGGTGGGGCGGTTTGTTCAGTTCGCCGGGCAGCGCGAAGCCTTCCGGGGGGGCTGAAACCCGGGAATCAATGACGCCCTCAGTGGTTTGCGGTTTGGGAGGCGCCGCCTTGCGACTGAGGAACCCGCGTTGCACGAGATGATCCCATGAGAGTGGAATCGGCGTCTCGGGGGGCGGCGCGTTCGGATCCTTGGGTGCCGGGCTGGCTTCCTTGAAGATCTCAGTGGAGGCCGAATTCTCGGAAATCCTGATGGTGCCTTCGGTGCCCATGAAACTCTCGAAGTAGCCGCCGCCGGCGCTGGTGGTGGTGAGCACTTGATAGAACGCGCGCACCTGCCCTTGTGGCGTGTCGTAATCGAAGACCGCCATCACATTGTCGAAATGCTCGCGGTCCTTGAAGTAGCTGTTGCCACCGGTGGCGTACACCGCCTTAGGCACCGTGCCGAGGAACCAGTTGAAGATGTCGATCTGGTGCGCGCCGAGGTCGGAGATCGCCCCGCCGGACAGATCCCGGAAGAAGCGCCAGTTCATGAACTGATGCATGTCCTTGAAGCCGTATTTGCTGAGGATGTCCGGCTTGATGGTCAGGCTCGGCTTGTAGGCAATGTTCTGCGATGACTTGATCGCGCGGTTCCACTGGCCGTTGACGTTGACGATTTGGCCGCAGATTTTGTTGCCGTTGATCAACTGGTCGAGGGTGAAGCGATAGCGCGGGTTGCTGCGGCGCTGGTGGCCGATCTGACAGAGTTTGCCGGTTTCCGCCATGGCGCGGACCATGGCGCGGGCGCCATCGATGGTGTTGGACATCATCTTTTCGCAATAGACATTGAGGCCGGCCTTCAAGCACTTCACGGTATGCTCCGAGTGCCAGAAATCCGGGGTGGCGATGACGACGGCATCCAGGCCATTTTCGGTGGCGAGCAGTTCATCGATATCCATGTAGCCCTTCGGGACGAAACCCTTGGGGGTATAGTCCTTGGGGACTTTGGTGGTAAGTGCCCGCACGCGGTTTACTCCCCCGTTGCGGTTGTAGTCCCAGATGTCGCAAACCGCTTGGAAGTGCAGGCCGGGGATGTTCTTCATCGAATCGAAGAGGACCTGACCTTGCTTGCCACAGCCGATCAGGGCCACGTTGATGCGACTGGCCTGAGGAGTGCCCTGGGCCGCGCCGAGCATACCCGGCATGCCGAGCACCAGACCCGCGCCAGCGCCGGCGGCGGTTTTCGCGAGGAAATCGCGACGGTTGATAGGTGAAGGAAGAGTTTCCATAAGGGTCAATGGGGTGGGATTACCATTTTTTCAGGACGCAGAAGCGGTTGTACTTGGAGAGCCACAGGGCCATGACGATGATGATCAGGTGGATGCCGAGCCAGGCGACGCCGGAGTCTTCCTTGATGAGGACGAGTCCCCAGGTAAGGCTGATATAGAGCAGGCCGAGCAGGAAGAGCGAAGTCCGGCTGGCAAGGCCCAACAAGATGGTCAGGCCGAGCAGCAGCAAGGCCGGGCCGAGGACGAGGTTATAGACGTTGAGCATGATGGGTTCCTCAAGAAACGTCGCCCATGCGGCGGGCGCGTCGGCCAGCTTCTCCCCGCCAACTTTGCCACCCAGCCACCGGTAAAGTTCTTTGGGCATGGTTTCGAGAGGTCCGGGCAAGCGCATGAGGGGTTCCTCGGCAAACTTCTTGTAGAGTGCGTCCGGCACGCCGTGGTAATGGCTGAAGGCGTATTCCTTGACGTTGGTGGCGGCCGTGAGTCCGTAGTCATTGGTCTTGCCGTCGATCGTGACGGGTTGATCCGAGCCCACGGAGCCGGCGAATTTCTCGACGCCGGTCTGGATGGCACGCACGGCGAGCCAGAGCCGGAGCAGGAGCGCACCGCAGGTGAGACCGAGGTTGGTTTGCGGGCAGGACTGGCCGCAATCGGCGGTGCCAGTGGACTTGCAGCATGGAGTGGCTTCCGTTGACTTGCAGCATTCAGTGGCTTCCGTTGACTTGCAACATTCGGTGGATTCAGTGGTCATGGTGGTGATTAAGTTGTGGGATCAATACGCGGGCGGATTGGGATGTTTATCAGATTGTTTGATTAGAGAGTGGGGATCAGGCGGGGCTGGGTTCCCAGCCGGGGCGGTAGGTGCGTTTGAGCATGGCCGTGACCTCGGGCAAGCCGCGGGCTGCCATGCCGGCGGAATCCCAATTGATCGGCATGCCGAGACGGACGGCGAGGTTGCCGACGAGGACGATTTCGGTGAGCGGCCCGGCATGATCGACGAAGTTGGAGACGGGTTTTGCGCCTTGGCCGCGGACGGCGCGGCACAGTTCCTGGGTGGGGCCGCCGCTCACCCGGGGATAGACTTGCTGGATGGAGCGGGCCTGGTCGCGGAGGGTCTCCGGGAAGACCACCGGCACGCTGCCGCAATAGGCATCGTTGACGAAGATGGTGCCGCCGGTGCCGACGAAGACCTGACCGAATTCGCCATTGAGTTGTAGCTCGGCGGGGATGCCGGGCGGGCGGAGGAAATCCTTGTCGTTGTTAGGATTGGCGACACCGTCCTGCCAGACGACCTTGACCGGCCCGCGATGGCCCTTGGCGGGGAATTGGTAAACGATGGTGGCACGCTTGGGACAGGTGCTGGCGTCAAACTCGGAAACCTTGCTGGCCTCGACGACGAAATCGCCTCTCAAATCGAGCGCCCAGAAAGCGGAGTTGAAGCTGTGGCAGCCGATGTCTCCCAGGGCGCCGCAACCATAGTCCCAGAATCCGCGCCAGGCGAAGGGGTGGATCTTCGAGCTATAGGGCCGCGCGGTGGCGACGGTGCCCTGCCACAGGTCCCAGTCGATATGGGCGGGGATGGGTTCGGCGGGGAATTGGAGGCCTTTGCCTTGCGGCCAAATGGGGCGGTTGGTCCAGTAGTGGACTTCCCTGACCTCACCGATCAAGCCGGCTTCAAGCCATTCACGCAGCACGCGGGTGCCTTCCAGGGTGGCGTCCTGGTTGCCCATGACGGTGAGCACGCCCTTTTCCCTGGCGAAGTTGGCCAGCGTGCGGGCTTCCCAAATCGTGTTGGCGAGTGGTTTTTGCACCATGACGAATTTGCCGCGGCGGATCGCCTCCATGGCGATGGGGAAGTGCATGTGGTCCGGCGTGGACACGGTGACCCCATCAATCTGATCGCCCATGGTGGCGAACATTTCGCGGTAGTCCGAGAAGCGTTTGGCCTCCGGGAATTTCTCCAGGGCCTGCCTGGCACTGGATTGATCGATGTCGCAAAGGGCGGCGATGCGGTTGCCAACCGCAATTTCGAGAATGTCACCCATCCCTCTGCCACCACAGCCAACGCAAGCGATATTGAGCTGCTTGAGGGCCTGGCCCTGCCCTGTCAAAATGTCAGGTGCCAACGCGGACGCGGCCAGCGCTGCAGCGGACTTGATGAAACCTCGGCGGGAGGTGGTGGACACGGTGTCAGGGAGGGGGTTGCCAGGGCGGAGCATGACGAGGGGATTTCCCGACGGCGGCTGAGAATGGCCGTCCATGGAAAACCGCGGCCGCTTCAGACCTGGACGCGGGAAGCGGAATTATCCAGGATTGGTTCGGTAGGTGAATGCCATTTCACCGCTTGTTTTGAATCCCTGGTGAAGGTGCCAGCAAGCACTGCCAAGCCGAGCGCGGCAGTGTCGCTGGCCAGGAGCTTACACTGACATCGGGGGATGGATGACCGGGGTGTTGTCATGATGGTTCCGATACGGGAGGGCCGTCCGCGGTTTATCATCCGGAAGCACTAAAATGCCCGAAATGCCGAAAAGCCGCTGTTTTCCGCAGTTCCAGCCTTCGTCCTGACCTTCGTCCTTGTCATCCGCCGCCGGTGCGCTAGCCTTCCCGCCACTGTCTTGCTTGCACTTGCCGACTGTCTAACTCATCCCCCCGCCATGCCACTGTCCGCGCTCGATTTGTTCACCATCGGCATTGGTCCATCCTCATCGCACACGGTGGGCCCGATGCGTGCCGCCTGCCGCTTTGTGAAGCGGCTGGAGGCGGAGGGCGTGGCACCGCAGGTCGCCCGCCTGCGTTGCGACCTGTATGGTTCGCTGGCTGCCACCGGCAAAGGCCACGGCACGGACGGGGCGATTCTGTTGGGGTTTCTCGGCGAGGAGCCCGAGTCCATCGCCATCGGCAGTGTGCCATCGCGCCTCAAGGCCATCCGCCAAAGCAAACAACTGCTAACGCCATGGGGTGCCACCATTGCCTTCAATGAGGCCAAGGACCTCAGTTTCAAGCGCCTCAAGCCCTTGCCACTCCATCCCAACGGGATGCACTTCAGCGCGCTGGATGCCGATGATACCCCGCTGGCCGACGACCTCAGTTACTCGACCGGCGGTGGATTCATTGCCAGCGAGGAGGAATTGAAGCATCCGCCGCTGCAAACCCACTCGCTGGCGCAGCCCTTCACCACGGGTGATGAACTGTTGCAGCGCTGTGCCGTGCATGGTCTATCCATCAGCGGGCTGATGTTTCTGAATGAAGCCGCGTTCCGTCCGGAAGCCGTCACCCGTGCCCGCCTCGACGCCATCTGGCAGGCGATGCAGGACTGCGTGAAACGTGGCTGTGCCCAAGGCGGCACGCTCCCCGGCGGGCTCAAGCTGAAACGCCGCGCCAGCACCATCTATCGTCACCTGCGCAACCACGCGGAAGCCGCCCTGGCCGATCCGCTCACCATTCTCGACTGGGTGAATCTTTACGCCCTCGCCGTGAACGAGGAAAACGCCGCCGGGGGCCGGGTGGTCACCGCCCCCACCAACGGTGCCGCCGGCATCATCCCGGCGGTGCTGCACTATGCCGTGCGCTTCCGCCACCCCGTGCATCAGGATGGGGTCCACCGCTTCCTGCTCGCCGCCGGTGCCATCGGCCAACTCTACAAACGCAACGCCTCGCTCTCCGGCGCCGTCGCCGGGTGCCAAGGGGAAGTCGGGGTGGCCTGCTCGATGGCCGCCGCCGGCCTCGTCGAGTATCTGGGTGGTTCACCCAGGCAAGTGGCCAACGCTGCCGAGATCGGCATGGAACACAACCTCGGCCTCACCTGCGACCCCATCGGCGGTCTCGTGCAGATTCCCTGCATCGAGCGCAACGCCATGGGTGCCGTCAAGGCGATCAACGCCGCCCGCCTCGCCATCGCTGGTGATGGCACGCACTTTGTTTCCCTCGACAAGGTCATCCGCACCATGCGCGACACCGGGCGCGACATGCACGCCAAATACAAGGAAACCTCCCGCGGCGGCCTGGCCGTGAACGTGGTGGAATGTTAGGCCGGGCCTCAGTTGCGGCCCTCGGCGGCGGCGGGTTTGGCCTCCTCGCCACCTGGCGGGCCCTGCGGGGTGGCTTGACCTTTGGCATCGACCACGCCCGTATGTTTGTCATGCAGGCGTTGCCAATAATCCTTCCAATAGTCATCGTAGTAATCCTGCGCCGCACGCTCGATGTGTTCGAGTTTGGCCACCTTGGGGGCGGTGGCCGGGTCGTATCCCGTTAGATGCGCGGTGCCGGCGCGGGCACGGGGTGACACGAAACGCCAGGGGGAGTCGCCCAGGACCTCGGCACAGAGATTGGCCAACTCCGGGTCGTAGGCCATGAACGGTTCGCGGGTGTGGATGTGGTTGTGATCGTGGTCCATGGTGCGGTTGGTGTCATACCAGTCCTGCACGCCTTCGGCCCAATACTCCGCGGCATTGAGCGCGGCATAACACTGCTTCGGGCCGCCGAACACAATGAGCACCTTGTCATCCCGGGTCACCTCGACCTGCGCCCGGGTCGGCTTGCCATTGACGAGGATGTCGCCTCCATCCAGACATTCCCTGAGAAATTCGGGCGCTTGGGCCGGAAACGATTTGATCAGCGCGGCGAGCAAACTGACGGGAGTTTCGCTGGTCACCCGCCGGAACCGCTGGGCGGCATAGCCGTCGTTGAAGAGGCCTTTTTCCTTGGCATGCTTGAACGCCGTGCGCACGCGTTCGTGCAAGTCCTGGTCAAAGCCCGCGCCGTCGATGACGTGGCCGAACTCGTGAATGAGAATGCTCTCAAGTTGCATGCCGCCCTCGTACTCCATCACATCCTCCTCGGCAAACAGGACGGTGGGGCGCCCGTTTTGCGTGGTGAGCGAGCCCCGGTTGCGCCAGTTGTAGAAATCGAGTTCCGTGCCGGTTTTGGTGGAGGCGTATTGCGGCAGCTCGGACACCATTTCGGAGTGGCCGACGAGGACGCACAACACCTTCTGGTCGCGGATGCGTTGGGCAATCTGCGGCTTGAGATGGCTCATGACCTGGTCGAATAGGTAGGCGGCCTCGAGGTGGACGACATCCGGAACCTTGTCCGAGGTGGCGATGAGGATGTCCTGAACCAGGGTGCCCTTCTTGTAAAAGGACGAGTCGAGCTGGTATTCGGCAGCCTGCTCGGCGGACACGGGTTTGACTTGGGCGGCGGCCTCCGCCGCGCTGAGAGGTGAACCGCCGAGCACCCCAAGGATACCCAGGCAGAACGCGGAATAACGGGCAGACTTCAGATTGCGCATGGTGGTTGAATTGATAGGATGTGGCGACGTTCCGCGCTGCAAGGAGGATGGCTGGCCCGGCGGAATTCGCGTCGGGCGAAGGTGGCCCTGGCCGGTGCCGTTGTCCAGCACGCATTTCCAAGCCACGCATGCCATGGCAAGGCCGCCACTCCCCGGCTGCCGTCTCACGGGGCGCAACTGCAGGCGAGGCGGAAGCCGTTGTAGTTGCCCGGGCCGAACGGATAGTAGTTGTCGCGGGACGCGACGCGGGAGTTATAGGCATAACTGCGCCAACTCCCGCCACGAAACACCCGGCACGCGCCCGTGATGGCACCCTGCGGATCCGTCTGCGGGGTCGCGGGATAGCTGCCATCCCGATCCCAGCACCATTCCACCACGTTGCCCGCCATGTCATACAGGCCGTAGTCGTTGGCCCCAAAACTCCCCACTGGCGACGTGTGCGGCACTTTTCCCGGCAGGTAGGTCGGATGATAACCGGTGGTTCCGGATTGATAGGATTCGCCGCCTGCATTCTGGAAATTCGCCTCGTGGTGGCTCAGCGTGTCCCCCGCCGGAAAGCGCTTGCCGGGCAAGCCGCCGCGGGCCGCCTTCTCCCACTCCGCCTCGGTCGGCAAGCGGTAGCCGGAGGCGTGCCACTTCACCATGGCATTGTCGAGGTCGGTGCTGCCGGCCCGATAGACTGCCGTCTGAGCCGCGTCCGTGTAGTAGCAGGGGGTGCGTCCCTCCATCTCGCTTTTCGCGTTGCACCACAGGACCGCGTCATACCACGACACCGTCTGCACCGGATGGTCCGCCGCCTTGCCCGCGCCGCTGGGCAGGGCCGTGTAGCCATGCTGCAGGCCCCATGCCCGCACCTCATCCCACTGGGCCTTGCTCACCTCTTTCGGGTGCATGTAGAAGGGGCTGAGGGTCACCGGATGCGGGGTGGCAGCGGGATCCCCGTCGAGCGCATCTCCCATCTGGAAAGTCCCGGCCGGGATCAACACGAAGCCCGCTGGAGCTGCCGCCCGCAGCTTGCTCGATTTTTCCTCAAGCGTTGCCTGCTCATTTGGCAGGCCGCCATGCTGACCCTCCTGGCGTGGCATGGGGGCGCCTTCTGCGGCGGGATCGGCAGGTGCCGGTCGGGTCTGCGCCAGCCCCCGCAGCCGCAGTGACTCACGCACGCTGGCGACGGTGTCCGGTGGGAAAGACGACTTGAACGCATCCTTGGGAAGGGCACGCCCAGCCACCGTGGCGGACGTTTCAACCAAGACGAGCACCACCTCAAACTCCAGAATCTTGTGGAAATCATCAATCAGGGAATCCGTCTCCTGCAGATGCTCGACGAGCTTCTGTCGGGCGGCGGCAAGGCGTTTTGAGGCACTATCCCTGATCTCCCCGGCCCGGTCCAACGACGCACGGGACGCTTCTTCGTTCACCCTGCCAAATACATTCGGCTTCAGCCAGGCCTCGGCATTGCGCTCCTGTCCGAGCGCCTCAATTTCGGCTTTCTTGCCCGCTTTGACCGCCTCCTCCAACTGGTATTCGGCGGTGAACAGGTGCTTGATGACGCTGGCCAGATGTTCGGTATTATTCTTCGCCGTGGCGTGTTGGGTTGCGGCGAGTTTGGTCAGGTTCTCGACGGCCAGTCTGGCGTTGGGCAGATCCGGATGCTGGAGCGGGGCAAGTGCGCTGGATAATTCCGCGGCAGGCGAGCTGCGCAGGAGGGCAAGCGATACCAGTGCGCTTGCCATAACCAAGCCAATGACTGCCGGGGTTCTGCTCATCTCGTCGCACCCGTATGCCAAGGTTTGCGGATGCCGGTCAATCACAAACCTCCAGCGTGCGGCGGCCCCGCTGCGGATGCCTTCATCGGAAGGCGTGGGGGAAACGCCGACATGACGCCTCGCTCACAGCGCGGACCACAGTCCACCCAGCAACTCCCATGCCTGCTTTTTGAAAGCACCCTGCCATTGGGATTGACGGGGACCGCCGAACCCTGAATGCTTGGCGGGTATGACGCACTCGCACCTGGCAGCATTGGCTCTCGCCCTCCTGGCATTCCCCATCCCGGCACGCGCCGGCATTGTTTTCGGCCCGGTTCGCGGGAAGCCCGGTGAGAGCGTGCGCCTGGTCACCCACTCCGAAACCAAAGGTGCCACCATCGAGAAGACCGTCTTCGGGAAGACCAGTCGAGGCACCATTGAGGTCATCCGGGATCGCGAGTTGATCTGGACCTTTCGGGAGCCCAGTGCGGACGGCACGCGGCGCGGCATGGTGAGGGTGCCCAAGCTCAGCACCTCGTCGAAAACCGTCATCGAGGGCAAACCGGCCAGCCTCAATGACCCCAGCCCCCTCACCGGCAAGATGTTTTCCATGACCAAAGCCCCGAAGGGCGACTGGACCTTCGAACTTGATGGCTCCGTGCCACTCAACAAGGTGCGGGCGGAAATCGAGGAAATGAAGATCTATTTGAAGCGCGATTGGTATCCCGCGCGTGAAATCAAGCTCGGCGACTCCTGGGAATTCGATCCGGCCTGGGTCAAGGCGATCATCGAGCGTGACCTTGAGAAGGCCAAGACCATTGGAACCATGAGCCTGCGGCAGATCCGCAGCTCGGCAGAGCAGCAAATGGCGGTGATCGATGTTGCCATCCACAGTACCGGCGCGGATCTCCGCAGCGATGGCAGCGAGACCTCCGCCACGATCGAACTCACCGGCCAGGTCACCGTCAATCTCGGTACCATGCTCGACGAATCGCTCACCCTCAAAGGCACCATCATCACCGGCACCGACAAGGGCACGGAGTCCACCAAGATGACCCTGCCCATCACCCTCAAGGCCACCAAGTCGTTCGTCAGGGATACCGCCTTGCCATGAGGCCATGGCTCAGGGCTGGTGGCGGCTTTGCTGTTGCTCGGCGAGCCAGGCCCGGTCGGCATCGGAGAGCTTGTTTTCGTGGGTGCGGGAGCGGGTGCCATCCGGCTCGATGAGGACCAGTTCGCCGGTTGCATAGGCGACGAGCTTGGCGAAGACCTTGCGCCCGCGCCGGTCCTGCCACTCGCGATAGCCCCGTTGCGCGAGGTCACTGCGCCAGGCGGCATAGGCCCGGGTGGAGACGGATTCGCCATGCTTGATGAGCCCCCAGGTGAAATCCGCAGTGCCACGTTTGTATCCGACGTAGCGGCCGATGACCTCGCCACTGGGGTTGAGCAGAATCAAGGTCGGGTGGCCGAGGACCTTGTAGCGTTTCTTCAGCGCGGCGACATAGTTTCTAACATCAACCTCGCGGGTGCTCGCCTCATCGATCGAAAGGTCGGGAGCGCTGATGCGCACCGTGGCATCCACCCTTAGGCGGACGAGTTTTTCCATGGCCCATTGTTCGAAGTCATTGGTGGCAAACAGTTCCTGATTGAGCGCCTTGCACATGGGGCTGTTCTGGGAACTGGTGAACCAGATGAGCAGCGGCTTGCCCTCGCGGGCAGAGCGGCTGCGGGCGATCGCCTCGCTCTCCTCCCAGGTCTTGGACTTGGGCGCGGCCAGCAGATCCGCCAGCTCGGGGACTTGGGCGTCCGGGTCGTCCGGATTGGTTTCCACAATGTCCTCCATCGGGGTGAAGGTCATGGCGGCGGTGGCACCCGGCTTGTTACCCCCGGGGGTAACCGCGCGTCCTTCCGCATCGCCGGAACCCCTGCCCCGCAGATGGGGCGGAATTCCGGTGGGACCAAACTCCTTTTCCTCCGCGCTTGGCTCCTGCTTCGACTTGACGCCCGGCAGGCCACAGGAACCCAAGCCCAAGCCCAAACCCAAACCCAAACCCAAGCCTAACAAAAATGGCAAGGGGCGTTTCATCGGAAGCATCGCGGCGGAACTGCGGCAGGAACCACGAGGGGCTGGCGCTTACTTTTTCAAGCGTACCGGCGTACCACAGTAGGTGCAACGGAACCAACGGAAGGCCAGCATGTGAAGGCACATGGGAATGATATGGCCCAGGCCCTGGAGGTAATGGGCCTTGGTGTTTTTCCGGCAGCCGCGAGGCACGAACACGCGCTGGGTGCAGATCCGGCACCTGCCGCCGACTCCGAAGATCAAATACAGGATGCCAACCAGGGGCAAACTGCACGGCAGCACCAGCAGCCAGCGCGATACCCATGAGAAACCTGAGGGAAACTGATCGGACAGCAACAGCAAAATGGAGGCCACGACGGCAAGTGGCAACAGCACCGCCAGAGTCAAGGTGACAATGGCACCGACGGTCATGCTGATCGGCTGAGTGTGCAGCACGCCACGCACGTAGGAACGCGTATGCGGATCCCGGCCGCGATTGGTTTCCGCCAGGGGGGTCCGGATCAGCTCAACCCGCTCGCTTTGATGGGAAGAACCGATCTTGGTCCGACCCTGCGGGCGCGACCCCTTGGGTGGCGCAGCTTCAATATCCGCAGTGGAGCGAATCCTGGCAGCATTGATTTCAAAGCGCTGCGGCTGCACGACCTCGGCACGCTGCACATAGCCGGAAGATGACTGCTGACGCGCCGCCGAGCGGGGTTGCGAACGCAGTGCCGCCCGCAGTGAATTGTCACGCGCATTCAGGCGGATTTCAAGATCTCCGGAATAACGGTTGAGCAAAATCGCGGGCGGGATGTCTGAAACCGCCAGCTTGTTCTTCACCAACTGCCATGCCGGCAGCGGAATCGCCAGCGGCGCCGTGGCCAGCATCTCCATGACCTGTTGCGTCATCTCATAATTGACCGGCATGTCCGATCCCTCGGCAGGTTCATCCGGCAGGCCAATCCGCCGCCGGGCCTCGGCAATCCATTTTTCGACCTCTTTGGAGGATGGCGTGCGTTTGGCAATCTGGAGAATCCGATTGGCGCGTTCCAATTCACTGACCAGATCGGTCGCTCCCGCGCCGGCCAGCGCTTTGATATCAAGGAAGCCGGCCGCTTCGAGCAATTCGCCGGTTGCTTTGCCAATGCCATGGATGGTGCTCAGGTCGGTCATGGTGCTGCGTATGATAACGGATTAATCCAGGGTGGCAAGCCGTCATGTCAAGGCGGCCAACATCTCTGCCAGTTGTTGAAGTTTGGCGTGCCATTCCGCGAGCCGTGCCTGCTCCAGCCCGACGACCTCCGGCGGCGCCCGCTCGACGAAGCTGGCATTTCCCAGTTTGCCCTCACACTTGGTCACTTCGCCGCGGATTCTTTCGATTTCCTTGGTGAGGCGGGCCCGTTCGGCAGCGACGTCGATCAGGCCTTCCAGCGGCATGTAAACCTCGCCCACCGGAGTGACGGCTGCGGGAGTGCCTTTCAGTGGCTCATAGGCGGAATCCAGCGTGATTGCAGCCGCCCCGACGAGCAGGGCGAGCACCGTGGACTCATCGGCGAGCCAGGCGGGAGCGGACTTGATGACGAAGCGGACGTCTTTGCGCGACCCCATTTTGTACTCGGCCTTGAGATTGCGCATCCGGCCGGCGGCTGCGTAAATGTCGGCCGCCTGAGCCTGGGCGGCAGCGATCCGGCCCGGGTCGAGTCCGTCCAACAGCCCGTGCGTGGGCAGCGCTTGCCGCATCAGGAACTCGCCGTCTTTCACGTAGCAGAGCCGCTGGGACAGTTCCTCGGTGAGGTGTGGCATGTAGGGCGACATCAGTTGCAGATAGCGTTCCATCACCCGATCGAAGGTGTTCAGCGTGACCGCGCGGGCCTCGGGGGTGGCGGCTTCGCGGAGGTCGAGCTTCACCGCTTCCAGGAATTTGTCGCAGCACTCGCTCCAGAGGAACTCGTGGAGCAATTGGGCGATTTCCCCGAAGCGATACTCCGCGTAGCTGGCGGCCACGGCAGCGGACAGCGCATCCAGTTTGGCCATGATGTCCAAATGATACAGCGGCGGCAAGCCAACGAGCAAGGTCCGCTGAGCAGGGCCCACGTCCCCCGCCAGTTGCCGGAAGCGGCAGGCGTTGTAGAGTTTGTTGGCGAAATTCCGGCCTTCCTCGATCGAGGTTTCATCAAAGCGCACGTCGCTGCCCACCGGGGCGATGCGCATCAAGCCGAAGCGCAGTGCGTCCGCGCCGTATTTCTCCATCAGGTCGATCGGATCGGGCGAGTTGCCTAACGACTTCGACATCTTGCGGCCTTGCAGGTCGCGGATGATGGTGGTGAAAAAGACGTTCTTGAACGGCCGCCCGCCGGCAAACCGAAACCCGGCCATGATCATGCGTGCCACCCAGAAAAAGATGATGTCCGGGCCGGTCACCAGATCGCTCGTCGGATAGAACTTCTGCATGGTTGGGGACGTCCCGCCCACGTCCGCCATGGTCGCGAACGGCCACAGCCATGAGGAAAACCAGGTGTCCATCACATCCTCGTCACGCACCCAGCATGCGGCATCCGCCGGCGCGTCCACGCCGACGTGGAGGTCGCCGGCCGTTAGATCATGCATCGTGAGGGACTCGGCGGTTTTCAGCGCTTCGAGTTTGTCCCGGCGATACCAGACCGGGATTTGGTGGCCCCACCAGAGTTGGCGGCTGATGCACCAATCCTGGAGCTTAGCCATCCAGTGGGCGTAGGTCTTGGCCCAGCGTGCGGGACGGAACTGGATGTCGCCGCTGGCCACGGCCTCCGCCGCTTGTTGGACGCAGGGATACTTCAGGAACCACTGCATCGAGATGCGAGGTTCGATCGGGACCTGCGCGCGTTCGGAAAACCCCACGTTGTTGTCGTATTCCTCCACCTTGAGGAGCAGGCCCATCGCGGCGAGCTTGGCGACGGCAATTTCCCGCGCCACCAAGCGGTCCAAACCATCCAGGTCCGGGCATGCCGGGCAATGCACCCGGCCATCCGGGTGCAGCACGTCGATGATTTCCAGCCCATGCCGCATCCCGATTTCAAAGTCCGCCCGGTCGTGCGCAGGCGTGATTTTCAAGGCCCCGGTGCCGAATTCCAAATCCACCTGATCGTCCGCGATGATCGGAATTTCCGCCGGCGGAAACGGCCGCCTCACCCTGCGTCCCACCAGGGCGACATGGCGCGGGTCCCGCGGATTGACCGCCACGGCGGAGTCGCCCATCAAGGTCTCGGGACGGGTGGTGGAAATTTCAATGAACTCGCCGGGAGCATCCGCCAGTTCGTACTTCATGGTGTAGAGCTTCGAGCGCTGGGGCGTCATGATGACCTCCTCGTCGGACAATGCCGTTAGAGACACCGGGCACCAATTGACCATCCGTTTGCCGCGATAAATGAGGCCCTGTTTGAACAGGTCCACGAAGACCTGGCTCACCCACTTGCTGTAGGCCTCATCCATGGTGAAGCGCTCGCGACTCCAATCGCACGAGCAGCCCAGCCGCTTGAGTTGCTGGATGATGATGCCGCCGTGTTTCTCCTTCCACTCCCAGACCCGCTTGAGAAACGCCTCGCGGCCCAGCTCGTGGCGGGTCACCCCATCCTCCTCGCGGAGTTGGCGTTCCACCTTGGTTTGGGTGGCGATGCCCGCGTGGTCGGTGCCGGGCAGCCACAGCACGGCCTTGCCCAGTTGGCGGGCGCGGCGGGCCAGAATGTCCTGCAACGCATTGTTCAGAACGTGCCCGAGATGCAGAATTCCGGTCACATTCGGCGGCGGAATGACGATCGAATAGCCATCCTGCGCGGACGTGGGGTCGGCTTCAAAACATTTTCCAGTGAGCCATGCGGCATACCACTTGGCTTCCACGGCTTGGGGTTCATAGGCTTTCGGCAACTCGGACATCGGCACCAAGGGATGCCAGCCGCAGCCGGGTTTGTCCAGCACCAATCCTGCCGGCACTGGAATTCTGGAATTCCGTCCCGGCGGGCCGCCCGGCACCTGCGCGTCGGCCATCCGGATTGCAAGACGCGCCATGAGCACGCTCACCTGGCATCCAGCGCCTGCGGCACCCAGCCGTGGCTCAGGCAGAGCGCCTCATAGGCCTCCTTGGTCATCACCATGAACGCCCACGCGCCCGCCACCGTCGAGTCCCCGTCGCCCTCGTCCAGATTCCGCCGCCAGTTGCCCTCGAAGGCCAGGCCTTTGGTGGCCACCGCCGATCCGGCGATCAGGCGCGACCAGCTCCGGTTGGAAACGGTCGCCACGGCACCCGCGCTCAGTCCGCTCTTGCCGTTGAGTTCAAAGGCGATGTCGGCGTTGAGAAAGCGGTGCCCGTCGGGCATGGGCATGGCTTTCTCGCTGGCGTGGCAGGCCCCGGAGGCGAGCGAAAAGTGGACCTTGTCGTCGGCATCCCGCATCACGATGACGCGGCAGTTGCCGCTGCCCGAGAGCGTGCTGACGGTGCCACCCCAAGTACCCGCCGCAGGCAGCGCGGTGGCGCTGACGCTGAGATCAAGCGTGAAGCTGCCGCGGGTGGCCCAGCCCTCGAAGCAACGGGGCGGGTTCATTTCCATGACTGCCTCCAGCCTCCATTGGTGGGCGGGTTGGCCGTCTGCGGCGGGCACCGGCGAGTGGACGATGGTGCTGGAAGCGCCAACGGCATCAAATGGATCTTGCAGGCAAACGAGCAGCAGGTCCGGTGCCGGTGGCAGCGCCCGTTGCGATGCTGGCTGCGGGCTTGCGGACTTGCCGGAAACCACCCGGGCCGGGCCGCTTGGTGGCGTCGTGCCCACTGCCGGAACCGCCTTGTCCGTCGCTTGCTTTTTCGCGCTCATGGGCCGCATTGTAGCGGAAGCCGGAGCCCGGTCGAGGGAAATCTTGGTGAAATCAATGGTCCATCTCACCGCGTTCAGGCTTGGACTGCGGGGCTTAGGCTTCAATCCAGCAAATACCCGTAGCTGTTGCGGGCGATATCGAGGGCGAGGTTGAGGATGTCGTAGCTGCGGGTTTGGCGGAGGACGGCGGTGGCCATGGCAGCACACTCGGCGTGGTTGAGGGAGCGGATGGCCTGACCGACGCGCGAGACTTGTTGGGGCCCTACCGAGAGTTCCTTGGCACCGAGACCGATGAGCAGCGGCGTGAGGCGAATGTCGCCGGCCATTTCGCCACAGATTCCCGTTCGGATGCCGTGGTCAATGCCGGCATCGATGGTGCGTTTGATCAGGCGGATGACCGCAGGATGAGTCGGGCGATAGAGGTCGGCGACGTGCGGGTTCACGCGGTCCGCAGCGACGGTGTATTGGATCAGGTCGTTGGTGCCGATGGAGAAGAAATCCACTTGCGGGGCCAGCAGATCGGCACAGACGGCGGCGGAAGGGACTTCGATCATGATGCCGACCGGAAGCTGGTGATCGAATGGAATCCCTTCGCAGTCCAGCTCATCCATGCAGCGCCGGATGAGATCGCGGGCGCGTTCGATTTCCGAGAGCCCGGAGACGAGGGGAAACATGACGGAGACCTTGCCGGCCGCGCTGGCCCGCAGAATGGCGCGGAGTTGCTCGCGGAACATGGCGGGACGGGCCAGTGACACGCGAATGCCCCGCCACCCGAGGAAGGGGTTGGGTTCCGGCTCGGTTAGGGGTTCGATGGGGAGCTTGTCGCCACCGGCATCAAGGGTGCGGATGATGACGGAATAGGGCGCCACGGCCCTGGCAATGCGGGTGTAGGCCTCGGCCTGCACGGCTTCGCTGGGAATCTCGCTGCCGTCGAGGAGGAGAAACTCGGTGCGGTAGAGGCCGATCCCCTTGGCTCCGCTGTGAGTGACAAGCTCGATTTCCTCGAGCAGTTCCATGTTGGCGGACACGGTGATGGAGTGGCCGTCGAGGGTTTCGGTTGGCGCCTCCCGGTTGGCGTCGAGGCCGCTGCGGATGATTTCCTTTTCCGCGTGGAGTTTCCGGTAGTGTTCGAGGGTTCCGAGCGATGGATGCAGGATGAGTTTGCCCGCATAGCCATCCAGAATGGCAGCCGACAGGGTGGTGATGTTGATGACCGAGCAACTCAGCCCGACGACTGCCGGAATGCCGAAGGCCCGGGCGAGAATGGCGGTGTGTGAGTTGACGCTGCCTTGCTCGGTGGCAAACCCAAGCAACTGGCGGCGGTCCATGCAGGCGGTGTCCGACGGAGTGAGGTCGTAGGCAATGAGAATGTGGGATTCGTCCAAACCCAGTGGGCGGGGGTCGCTATCTGCCTGGAAATTTTTCAGGACGCGCTGGGAGACGTCCTCGATGTCGACGGTGCGCTCGCGGAGGTAGGGATCGGGGATGCGGCGCATGCCCTCGAGGAAAGTCTGCATCACCGCATAGAACGCATATTCGGCATTTTGGCAGCGCTCGGCGATGGCATGGTTGACCCGGTCGAGGACGGCCGGGTCTTCCAGCATCATGATGTGGGCCTCGAAGATGTCGCCCTGGTTGTCGCCGGCCAGGTGCTCGAGGCGATGGCGGAGTTCGGCGAGCTGCCTCTTTGTTAGATCGACGGCCAGGTGGAAGCGGCCCTGTTCGTGGGGAATCTCGCTGGGAGCGATTTCAAAAACTTCCGGGGCCACGAAGCCGCGGGCGTTGACGTGTACGGGTCCAATGGCGATGCCCGGTGAGGCAGGAATGCCCTCGTGGATGATTTCGGCTGGGTTTGCGCTGGTGGCCATGGCTCACGGCCAGGGTGAGGCCGGAAGACGGCGCAAGCAAGGCACAAACCGCGAAAACCAGCCGATTTCATCCAAGCGCCTGCCCCCCTCCCGCCGGGGCGGGGACTGACCTCAGGTTTCCTCGAACTTGCGATCAATCAGGGCGCCAATGGCCACGATGGCGGCATTTTCATCGGTGCCCTGGGCGGTGACGGTGATGATCGAGCCGTGGCCTGCGGCCAGCATCATCAGGCCCATGATGCTTTTCCCATCGATTTCCTCGCCGTCTTTTTCGACAAAGATATCGGCCTGATACCGGTTCGCGATTTTCACGAATTGGGCGGCCGGGCGGGCATGGATGCCGAGTTTGTTGAGGATGGTGAAATCTGTTTTGACCATGACGTGAAAGCTTTCGCGGCGCGAATCTAGGAGGGGCGGCGGGCCAATCCAAGGCAAAAGTCCGGGACTGGTGAATTAGCGCTCATTCCGCGAGGTAATGGCTGAGGGAATCGCGCAGGGTGGTGCGGGCGCGGAACAACAGGCTCTTGACGGCGGAGACGGAGAGGTCGAGGACCACGGCGATTTCCTCGTAGGGCATTTGTTCGTAACGCCTGAGGACCACGGCCATGCGCTGGGCTGCCGGAAGTGCGGCAATCGCGGCATCCACCGCCTGCTGGAGTTCGGCCTGCAGCAGGGCGGAGTCGGGTTGGCGGTCCGGGTCGGCCTCGACTTGGAGATGGGAGGATTCTTCCCGCTCGTCGGTGGAGACTTCCCTGCGGTTGCGGCGGCGGCGGGTTTCGTTGAACACCAGATTGCGCGTGATGGTGAACAGATAGGTGGTGAATTTCGCCTCCGGCCGATAGTGCTTGGCGTGGCGCCAAATGCGCAAAAACACCTGCTGGGAGATATCCTCAGCTTCCGCCGGATTGCCGAGCATCTTGGCAACGGTACCGACGACGGCATCCTGGTGGCGCTCGACCAAGGTCCGAAACGCCGCATGATCGCCCTCGCCGATGAGGGCCATCAGGGCGACATCGGATGCGTCTTCAGCGGTCTGGGCTGGCGTGGAATTAGCCTCCATCGTGAGGATCGTGGGTCGTGCAAACAATGCCGCGCCGAGCATGATGGCATCGACCCGAAAATGCCAAGGCAAGATTTGGCGGAGAGTCCGAAAGTTTGCAGGGCGCGGCGGCCATGGGCGGAGGCAGGGGGAACAGCATGGGAGTCAGAGTTCGGCGGCACGGGCCCAGGCTTCGATTTCCGGGTCGAGCATGCATTCATCGATGAGTTCGCGGGCCCAGGCTTCGCGAGGGGCGAGTTGCTTGAGCAGGCGCCAGGCGAGAACCTGGAGGGCGGGAAAATCACTCCAGACGGCTTCGGCGAGGCAGCGCCATTCGCGGCCATCAAGGGATTGTGGGCGTTGAATCGCGGCGTGGCAGGCTTCGGAAAGCAGCAAGGTGCGGTCCAGCTCCGGGTCTTCCGCGACGGGCGGAACCTCGTAGGCACGCAGGGGCACGCCGGAGGCACCGGTGAGTTCGCATTTGGATTTGGCCCGCCGGGCCAGATCCTTGCCGAGCCCTTGCAGCAGGCTCAGCCGCAATTGATGTGTCTCATAACCCTTCGCCATGGCTTGGAGTGTAGCAAACAAAGCAGCGCATGGAAACAGGGATTCCCGGTGCCGGCGCAAATTTCACAGATCCCAAACACAAAAAAACGCCCGGGCGCGTGAGCTGCCCGGGCGTTGGTGAAGGAGAATGCGCGGTGATGAGCGGGATGGACCTTACGGCTTGGCGGGGGCCGTGGGAGTGGCGGCGGCAAGCGGCGTGGCCGTGGCACCGGCAACCGGGGTGGCCTCAGCCTCTTCAACTCCGGACCCTTGCTTGCCAACGTGGGCAATGACCACCTCAGACGCGTGAGTGGCACGGACTCCCGGCGGGAATGTCACATCGGCAACGTGCAGGGAATCGCCTTCCTGAAGGTGGGTGACGTCGAATTCGAGGGTCTCGGGGAGATCGTTCGGCAGACAGGTGATTTCGATGGCGTGGAGGTATTGGGCGAGCAGGCCGCCGGCCTTGACGCCGACGGGTTCACCGATGAGGTGGGCCGGAATGTGGGCGGTGATGGGCGTGCTCTCGTCAATCGCCAGAAAGTCCGCATGCAGGGCCTTGCCGGAGAGCGAGTCATGATGGACGGCCTGGAGAAAGGCGAGGCGGGTGCCGGCACCCTCGATGTCGAGATTGACCAGGATGTTTTCCGAACTGCTCTTGGCGAGCAATTCGGCGAAAGTCTTGGCATGCACCATGAGGTTTTGATTGTCGGTGCCGCGGCCGTAAATCACGGAGGGCAGCCAGCCTTCGCGGCGCATTTGATTGAGTCTGCCGGAGCCGGTGAGGACCCGCAGGGCGGCTTTGAGTGATTGCTTGTTGGCCATATCAGAGAGGACGTTGGGGGGTGGAGGGGAAAGGCCGGAGGATGCTGCCTTCGGGCTCGGGGGGGGACTCTATAGCGGCCCGCAGCTCGCTTGTCAAAAATTTGTTCGTAAAACCTCAAAGCGGCGGCTCACACCTCGAACAGCGAGGTCACCGACTGGCCGTCGCTGATACGGCGGATGGCCTCTCCGAGCAAAGGGGCGATGCTTACCACCCGGACTTTTTCCCCGGCAGCTTGCGGCACCGAGTCCGTGGTGATGATCTCCTCAATCTCGGAATCGCGCAGCCGCCGATGGCCGATATCACCCAGAATGGCGTGCGAGACGCCCGCAAAAATCCGCCGCGCGCCGTGCTTGCGCAGGATTTCCGCCGCGGCTTTGAGCGTGCCGGCGGTTTCCGTCATGTCGTCAACCAACAGGACATCGCGGTCCTCGACCTCACCGATCACGTTCATGGCCTCCACGCGGGTGGCACTGACGCGGTGCTTGGCGACGATGGCCAACTCGGCGCCGAGGGCATCCGCGTAGGCCCGGGCCATTTTCACCCCGCCGACATCGGGCGAGACCACGGTCAGGTTGGTGGCGTCCGGATGTTGTTCGCGGAGGTGATTGATGAGCACCGATTTGGCATAGAGATGGTCCACCGGAATATCGAAAAACCCTTGGATTTGCGGGGCATGGAGGTCCATGGTGAGCACCCTGCCGACGCCGGCGGAAGTGAGCAGATTGGCCACCAGCTTGGCGGTGATGGGCACCCGCGGTTGGTCCTTGCGGTCCTGCCGGGCGTAACCGTAAAACGGCATCACCGCAGTGATGCGACCGGCGCTGGCACGGCGGGCGGCGTCCACCAGGATCAACAACTCCATGAGGTTGTGATTGGTCGGCGGGCAAGATGGCTGGATGATGAACACATCGGCCCCGCGGACGTTTTCATTGATTTTCACAAAGGTCTCGCCATCCGGAAACGACGTGACGTGAACATCGGCGAGCGCTTGTCCAAGGGCTTCGGCAATGCGCTCGGCAAGCGCTCGGTGTGCGGTTCCACTGATAAGTTTCATAGGCAAAATGGCGAGGCGGGGAGACGGGGCGGGGAGAGTGTTGACCCGCCAGCGGCACTCGGCAATACTTTGCTGCCTCCATGGGGCCTCTGATGAGAAATTTCTGAAATGGGAATTCCCCCTTTACTTGCGCTTCAGGTCTTGGTAATCGATCCGTCCAGTGTCGAATCCCGCTTCAGAAAAGGTGAACATCCTGGGCCTCTCCGCCTATTACCATGACAGCGCGGCGTGCCTGGTCCGGGACGGCCGCATCGTCGCGGCCGCACAGGAGGAACGCTTCACGCGCAAGAAGCACGACGAGCGCTTTCCACATCACGCCATCGACTACTGCCTGCGCGAGGGCGGCATCACCACGGCCGATCTCACGTTCCTTGCGTTCTACGAGAAGCCATTCACCAAATTTGACCGCATCCTGCACTCGTATCTGGCCTGCGCGCCCAGCGGCATTCAAGCGTTCCTCAAAGCCATCCCGCTTTGGATCAAGGAAAAAATCTGGATCAAGTCGGAGTTGCAGAAGGAGCTGAACTTTGCGGGGCAGATTATTTTCTCCGAACATCACGAGGCGCATGCAGCCTCGGCCTTTTATCCCTCGCCGTTTCCCGAGGCGGCGTTCCTCACCGTCGATGGAGTGGGTGAATGGACGACGACGAGTTGGGGCACGGGACGCGGTAGCCATGTGCAAATCCAGGGCGAACTGCACTTCCCGCACTCGCTCGGGCTGCTCTATTCGGCGTTCACCTACTTCACGGGCTTCCGGGTCAATTCCGGCGAATACAAGCTCATGGGCCTGGCGCCCTACGGCGAGCCGAAATACGTCGATGTGATTTTGCGCGAACTCATTGACCTCAAGGAGGACGGTTCCTTCCGGCTGAACATGAAGTACTTCAACTACAGCGTGGGGCTCACCATGACGAACGCAAAGTTCAACGCGCTCTTTGGGCGTCCGCCGCGCAAGGCCGAGGCCAAGCTCACCCAGTGCGACATGGACCTCGCGCGTTCGATCCAGGACGTAACCGAGGAGGTCATGTATCGCATGGCCTGCCATGTGCGGAAACAAACCGGGATGCGCAACCTCTGCCTCGCCGGCGGCGTGGCACTCAACTGCGTGGCGAACGGAAAAATCCTGCGTGAGAAAATCTTCGAGCGCATCTGGATTCAACCGGCGGCGGGTGACGCGGGCGGTGCGCTCGGCGCGGCGCTCTTCACCTGGCACGAGCATCTGGACAATCCCCGCACGGCCGACGGCGTCCACGACTCGCAGCGTGGATCGTATCTGGGGCCGGAGTTCAAGCGCGATGACATCCGCGACTTTTTCCAGTCGCAGAACACGCCCTTCGTGGAACTCAGCGATGACGAAATTCCCAACCGCATTGCCGACCTGATCGCGAGTGAAAAGGTGATCGGGTGGTTTCAGGGACGCATGGAGTTCGGTCCACGCGCGCTGGGCGGACGCTCTATCCTCGGCGACGCTCGCTCGCCCAAAATGCAGGAAGTGATGAACTTGAAGATCAAGTTCCGCGAGAGCTTCCGACCCTTTGCGCCAGCGGTGCTGCGCGAGCGCGTCAGTGAGTGGTTCGACTTGAACGACGAAAGCCCTTACATGCTGCTCGTTGCGCCCGTGGCGAAGCAGCACACGCGCGACCTGGCGGCGGGCGAGCAATCGAGGTTCGGCCTCGAAAAACTCCTCACGTTGCGCTCGACCATTCCCGCCGTGACGCACGTCGATTACTCGGCTCGCGTGCAGACAGTGACAGAGGAATGGAACCCGCTCTTCTATCGGACGATCAAACGCTTTGAGGAAAGGCACGGTTGCCCGGTGATCATCAACACGTCGTTCAACGTGCGTGGCGAGCCGATGGTGGGGTCACCAGAGGACGCCTACCGCTGCTTCATGCGCACGAATATGGACTACCTGCTCGTCGGCAATTTCCTGCTGGAGAAGCAGGACCAGCAACCGCTTGACAAGGATCTCGACTGGCTGAAGGAATATGAACTCGACTGAGCCATGCTGCGTGAAGACATCAAAGGGTTAATGAGGGCGACGCCCCGCGATTTGCGGAGTTTCGGGCTGACGGTGGGCGGCGTGTTTTGCACGCTGGGCCTGCTGTGCGGCCTCCGTCATATTCCGTACTGGCCCTGGTTCGTCGCGCCAGGCGTGCCGCTCGTTGTGCTGGGCGCAATGGCACCGCGTATCCTGCGATGGATTTACGTCGGCTGGATCACGCTGGCCATGCTGTTGGGCGCGGTCGTATCCACCGTTCTCCTCACGCTGCTTTTCTTCCTCGTCGTGACGCCTATGGGGCTGGCCGCACGGTTGGCGGGCAAGGATTTCCTGAGCCGGAAATTGGAACCTGGCGCGGCCAGCTACTGGCTCGTGCGTGACATCTCAACTCCGAAAGCCAAACATGAGCACCAGCAGCAGTACTAAGCTGGCACGCCCCGCGTGCTGGAAAAACACGATCAAGAACCTGGCGCTGTTCGCCACGATATTTCTCCTTTGTGGCGTGGTGGCGGAAGTGGTGTTGCGCCTGATGGGCTATGGCAACGTGGAGATCTACCAACCTGACCCGAAGGTTTTCTGGCGGCTCAAGCCGGACCAGAACTGCTATACCAAGATTGATCACAAGCCCGTCCGTATCAACACCATGGGCACCCGTGGCGCCGAGTTCCCCGAGACCAAGCCCGCCAGCACCATCCGCATTCTCTCCCTAGGCGATTCGCGTACCTTTGGTTGGGGGCTCAACGACGGCGAAACCTACTCGGCGCTGCTCCAGAAGCAGTTGCAGGAGAAGTTTGGCAACGGCAAGAAAATCGAGGTGATCAATTGCGGGGTGAATGCATGGTCGTTTCAGCAAATGTCGGTTTTCTTCCGCGAGTATGCCCTGCGCTGGCAACCGGACATGGTCATCCTGGGAGAGGCCAATCTGTGGACACAGTTCTCGGACAAAGCCGATCCCGTCTTCGTCAAACGGATGATGTCGCGGGTCCGCTTGAAAAATTTCATGCGCCATTTTGCGCTTTACCACTACGTGTTGGAGGTGCAGTTGGCCGGATTCTACCATAGCCACCGCAGCAAATTCATTCCGGTGGATCCCAAGCAGGATGCGCTGTTCAAGGAGCAGCAGCAGACCGATCCCAACGCGGTTTTCAGGAACGCGATCAGGCAACTCTGTTCCGAGGCTCTGGGCAACCAGGTCCAGCCCGTGCTCATGTTCATTCCCACCCAGACGGAGCTGCTAACGCCCACGACCGCTTCCTGCGGCGACGCGCTGCGCTGGAAGCAGTCGGTGAGCCAGCAACTCAACGTGCCGCTGCTCGATCTCACCCCAGACCTCCAGCCGCAGGCAAGTGAACTTTACCTGGATGCCGACCCGGTCCATCTTAACGCCGCCGGCAACAAAATCATTGGCTGCCGACTCTTTGAAGTAGTCAATCCCCTGCTGAAGCCATGAGTAAATTGGGCATCATTCGTGAGTTTGTGAGCTTTCTCAGAGAGCGGAAGAAATGGTGGATCACGCCGATCGTTCTGTTTCTCCTGCTGCTGGGCGCGTTGCTCGTGTTCGCCAATGGATCAGCCTTGGCACCGTTCATCTACAGTCTGTTTTGACCGGGGTGCCGGACCAGAAAATCCGATGAGTGGCCAGGCGATTCATGGCGGAATCGCCGGACGGAGATGAAAAGCGGAGATGAAAAGTATTGCCAGGGTGTTGGGGACTGCGCAGACTCAACCCGTGCGGCCTGACCATAACCACCTTCCCTCTGCCCAAAGTAGCATGCGCCTGGCAACCTGGGGCGCGGTGGCGCTGTCGGCGGTGATTCTGGGGTGGTTTTTCGCGGTGACGCCGCGCTTTGGCAGCATCCGCGAAGCCTCCCCGTTGGGATGGCTGCTGAGCACTTGGAACGAGCAGGGTGATTTTGAACACGGGCGCATCTTTCCGTTTTTGATTGCGGGTCTGATTATTTACCGCTTCAAGGAGCTCCGCGCGGCGGTGGGCAAAGGGAGCGGGTGGGGCTTGGTGGCGGTGGTGGTGGGAGCCCTGTGCTATGCGGCAGCCTATCGGACCCTGCAACCCCGCATCGCGGTTGCCGGGCTGCCCTTCCTGCTATGGGGCTCGGCGTGGTATCTGTGGGGCTCGAAAGTGGCGAAGATTCTGGCCTTCCCGCTGTTTTTCTTCTGGTTGGCCATCCCGC
This sequence comes from Verrucomicrobiota bacterium, assembly GCA_026397725.1. Lineage (GTDB taxonomy): Bacteria > Verrucomicrobiota > Verrucomicrobiia > Verrucomicrobiales > Akkermansiaceae > Luteolibacter. The sequence goes on from JAPLUI010000228.1 coordinate 68,032, forward strand.
TGCCGAGCTTCCAACAAGCCACCACAAATCTGCAACTGCTGGCCACCTCCATGGCCCACCACGGCGCCGGTTGGTGCGGGGTGGAAACCTATACCCAGGGGACGGACATCCTGCCGGTGAAGGGCAACTGGAAACCCCTGAGCATCGCTGGCGGCTGCAGCGGCATCCGCTCGCTCATGGCGCTGCTGATGATCTCGGCCGCGTGGGCTTACATCGCCAAAATCGCCCTTTGGAAAAAGGCCATCCTGTTTCTCTCAGCCGTGCCCCTGGCAATCCTGGGTAACGCGCTGCGGGTGACCTCGATCTTCGTCATCGCGGAATATGGCGACGCCAAGTGGGCTCGCGAAACCTGGCACGATTGGTCCGGCCTGCTGCTTTTCTATCCGTTTTCACTGGCGCTGCTGTTGGGCTTCCACTCGCTGCTGGAGGGCGGACTGCCGTGGAAACACCCGGCAGGCAAGCAAGTCCGGCGGGTCGTTGTCAGCCGCCCGGAGCCAGCCACCCATCTGCCCCCCCAGCTATGAATTTCAAACCCTTGATTTTGCCGCTGTTGCTGGCTGCCACCCTCAGCCCGATCTATGTCATCCCGCAAGCGGGTGAGATCGCTCAATCTGCGGTCAACATGACTCTGCCCGCCGTCTCCGGAGCCTGGCACTTCAAGCACATCCCACCCAGCGAGGCGGAAATCAACACCCTCGCCAAGGACACCGAGTTTGCCAAGGCCATCTGCCTCTGCCCCCGCCAGGGCGAGTATTCAGCGGAGGGCGAAAGCATCCCCGACCGAGCCGACCTGTCGGTCGTGCTTTCCGGTCATGACATGAACAACTCGATCCACCGCCCGGAACGCTGCATGCCCGCCCAAGGCCACAACATCCTCGCGACCGAAAACGTCACTCTCACGCTCGCGAATGGCAGAGCCATCACCGTGCGCCGGCTCCGCTCCATCCAAACCCTAACCAACGCCAAAGACCGCAAGGAAGACCTCCATTATGACTGCGTCACCTACTATTTCTTTGTGGGTCATGATCGCATCGAACACGATCACCTCCAACGGACGCTGTCGGACATCAGCGACCGCCTCCTCCGCGGCATCGACCAACGCTGGGCCTATGTCTCGATTTCCATGTGGTTTGGCAAGATGCCTTGGATCGAGAAGCCCGTTACCGAGCAGGAAGCGGATGCCAAGCTCCGGAATTTGCTCAGCGGGTTTGCCGAAGAACAAATCGACTGGGGGCGGGTGACGAAGTGAGGGTCACTTGCCGGGAAGCTCCGCCGCTTCGATTTTGGCACCCTTGAGGAATTGGATGAAGCTATCCAATTCCTTGCGGAGCTTGGCCTGGTCTTCGGTCGTGACCCCGGCGGGCAGCGTTGGTCCGGTGCGGTCGATCAGCGAGCGGGCTTTCAGAAACAAGCCGAGCGCCTCCGCCGGTTTGCGCTCATTCCAAATCCGTTCCGCCCTAACCCGAAGATGCCAGGCATGGAAATAGCGGATGCCGGTCCCTTCCCCCATCACGGCCGCGTTTTCAAACTCTGCCTCTGCCTCACGGTCCCTGCCGGCCAGACTCAGCAACACCCCCAAGCGGCCGGCAATTCCGGCCCGCAAAACCCTCGCCACCTGTCCCAACGGGGCTCCGGACGGGAAACGGCACGAGTTCACCAACGTGTCACGGGCACTCCACAACGCCGCCATGGCCTCGCCGTCGCTCCGTTCGGATAGCAAGCGCTCGGCCTTGAGTTGCAGATAGGCGGCCTTTGAGTAGGCCGCCTTGAAGCCGGCCTCCATGCCCCCCTGGAGTCGGATCGCCCGGTCATACTCCTCCAGAGCCGCCGCCTCCCTGCCGACCAAACCTAGCAGATTGGCCCGGTTCACCACGGGATCAGGATCAAACGGATTCAACAGTGAGGCCTCCCGGTAGTCGTCCAGGGCATGCTTCACCGCGGCTTCATCGATAGACCCCGGCGCGGATGCCGCCGCTTGCTGTTGATAGATCCGGGCCCGTTCCTGAAAGACCTTCTGCAACGGCCACCAGCGGATCGCCGCCGTGAGTGCCGCGATCCTGGACTCCGGGGAAAGCTCCGGGGGGGTGCCATAGCTGTCCGCCCACCTGACTGCGACCACCCGTGAGCCAGTCCAACCCAGTGGCAACAGCAGTGCCGCGCAGGCCAGGCCGCAGCCTGCAGCAACGACACCCGGCACCAGGGATCGAGCCCCCGTGGGTTTCCCCGCCTCACCGGTATGCGCGGTCCGGGCGAGACATATCCCAAGCAGCAAGGCGTTCGGCACCACATGAAGGACAAAGCAGAAGTTGGACTGCACCAGCATCCCGGCCAGGCCCGCCAGCCCGCCAAGGCGCCATGCATCCTCATTCGATGGCTTGCCGGAGGCCTCAGCAAACAACATCCGGATCACGGCGATCACCCCGAGACTGCCAATGAACAGGCCCAGCAATCCCGCGCCGGTAATCCCGTAATCCGTCGCCGCTTGCAGGATTTCATTGTGTACCTGCTCCGGTCGGGTCTCTCCGGGACCATGCATATCCCAGTCCCAGAACCGGTAGCATTCCCAACTGAAGCTGCGGCTGCCACCACCTTCCCACGGATGCTGACCAATACACTCCACCGCAATCCCGATCAGATGGAGCCTGAAGGTGTTGTCCAACATGACGTCCAGGCCTGCCGCCTGCTTCCTGGCTTCCTGGGCATCAGACCAACCTTGGAACAGGAATCCCACCACCACGCATCCTATCAGCGGCAGCGCCACAATCCCGGGCGCAAACCAGCGGGCACCCCGACGCTTGCCAATGATCAGGGCCAGCACTGCAAAGACCCCCAGCGCGCTTGCGGCCCCGCAGATCCCGCCACGGGAGCGGGTGAAATAAACCGCCACCATCCCCGCCACCGCAATCACTCCCCAGATCGCCCGCTCCGCCTTGCTGTAGCGTCCGAACAATGCCGCACCTCCTACCAGGCACGATGAGCCGATCAGAAAGTTCGCTCCATAGTTATAGTGTCCGAAGAATCCCGTGGGCAACGTGCTCATGCGGGAAGCAAGAACCGGTGCCAAGTCCGGATCCGCCACCTGCCGCGCCACCATCACCACGCTGGCCAGGACCAACAGTGCCAGCCCCCACACCAACACCCGCTCGGCGAGCGCATGCCCTTGCATGCTGCGGATCACGACGAAACTGCCCACCACCGCCGCTAACAGCAACATGTCCGCCATGCCGAACTCAGCCACCGGCGAAACCCATGCCCGCCAGCCAAACCAAGCCACCACCACCACCCCGAATGCCATCATGCCGCCGCCCGCAGCACGCGCTCGCCGCTGCCACAAGCCCGGCACCGCCGCCAACACGGCCAAGCCCAGCGCCAACAGCGCCGGCCCCCACGTCCAACAACTCAATTTCGGACCCAGCAGCACCGCCAGCCACACTGATACCACCAGAAGAAATGATGCGACAACGGTCATGAGCTGGGAAATCGCGTGAGCTGCGGCCAACCGGAAGACTATCAAGCACAGGGATTTCGGTGCTTGCTCCCCGCCTCACGGAGTGCCGCGGGCCGGTACCTGTCCCGGCCTATTTCGCCCCTTTGCCGCTCAACACGGCGGGAATGGTTTGCAGCAGAATGCGAATATCCAGCCACAACGACCAGTTGTCGATATAGTGAAGGTCCATCTCAACCCACTCGTCGAAACTGGTGATCTTGTTGCGGCCGCCCACCTGCCACTCGCAGGTGATCCCCGGCTTGACGCTCAAGCGCCGCCGATGCGCCCGCTCGCTGAAGGCCTCGACCTCATAGAGCGGCAACGGGCGCGGTCCCACCAGACTCATGTCGCCCCGGACCACATTGATCAATTGCGGCAACTCGTCGATGCTGAACCTGCGCAGCAGCGTGCCAAACGGGAACACCCGCGGATCATGCTCCAGCTTGAACACCGGCCCATCCATCTGGTTGCCGTGTTCCTCCTTGATCGCCTCTAGCAAGTCCCCCGCCCCGGGCACCATCGTCCGGAATTTCCAAATCCGGAACGGCTTGCCATAACGCCCGGCCCGCATTTGCGAAAACCACACCGGCGCTTCAGGACTGGCCCAGCGCACCCCGATGTAGGCCAGCAACCACAGCGGCGACGAAGCCAAGATCAGCAACACCGCCCCCACCCGATCCAGCACTTCCTTGATCATCAATTCCCAGGACAGTTCCGGAGTCGAGCGCAACACCAACATTGGCTTCGCTCCCACCACATCAAAAACCGGACGCGCAATCCGGGTCTGAATGAACGAAGCGGAAATCCACGCTTCCACCCCCTGCAATTCACAGACTTCCACCGCCTGCGCCACCTTCTCAAATTCCGTATGTTTCGCCACGAACAAAACCCGGCCCACCCCCTGGCTCTTGAGCAGGTCAAACATCTCCTCCACCCTGCGGGTAACGAAATCGAAGCGATCCACAATATTCCAATCCGCCATGATCTCCCGATCCAGTTGCGCCAACCACTCGTCGATTTCCCTCCCGGAGCCGGCAATCACCACGCGTTCCTTGGTGGCTTCATCATTCCCCCGCCGCCGCAGCCAATAGGTCGTCACCCGATCCCGCACCAACAGCAGCACAAACACAAAAATCAGGCCGATTCCCAGAATCAACCGGCGTGCATCCATCCACTTTGCAAACACCGCCACGGTGCCGATCATCAAGATGACCACGATTAATGCCCGCAACAATTGCCCCACCGCCGTCTTGGTCGTCTTTTGCCGCACTCGTTTGTAAAACCCGAATTGCTCCAGCAACAGCGGCATGAATGGCACGCAAATGTATAAGAACCAATGCATCGACATCAGCAGCTCGTCCCCGGCAATGCCCATTCCCAGCGCGTAACGCACCACGTCTCGCATCACGCCCCCAATCCCGAACGCCAGCCACACCAACAACGCGTCCACTACCTGAAAGGCGTGGGTGATGAATACCTGTTTGCGACTGAGTATCATGGGAAAACCGGGTAAGCGGGAACGCGCCGGAGAATTGCTCAAAATCCGGTTTCTGCAAGCACGGACAGCTCCTCCCCAAAAAAAAGATTTTCGGTGACTCGGTGAGCCAGCGGGACCGGTGTGGGGGGCTTTTCTAGCAGCATAACCGCTTCCCCGCGCCCCGCCATTTTCCGAGCCGGCCCCGCCAACCGTCTCGCGCCGCCGTCCAGATCAGCGGCAGGCGCTGGCTGCCATCGAGCCACGCGGTGGCGAGCGCGTAGGTGAGCGCCATCCCGCAGGCCCGCACCCCGCCGGCCTGACGCCGCTTGAGCCACACCATGTTGCGGACTTTGTAGTAAAGCTTCCAATCCGCGAGACCCCGCTCGAAGAAAAAGTTTTTGCCGAGGACTTGCCAGTGGACGAGGTGTTCCGGGCCGGGGTGATCCAGCACCGCGTGGGTCACGGCTTCCTGTGCAAAGCCGGCCTGCTCGATGCGCCACGGATACTCCTCATCCTCGCCGCGGATGAACAGGTCGCCGTTCACCGGACCGACGCTCTCGCGGACTTCGCGGGGCACCAGGGCACCCGTCCAGATGATCCGGCTCCGCACGCAAGCTCCCGGCGGCATGTCCTCCAGTGAGTTCACCAAGCGCCAGCCGCCTTTGCCGTCGGCCACCTGCAGCGGCCAGGTGAAACGACCCGTCTGCGGGTCGATCTGCAAGGCGTGCCGCACGACCATCGGGTCCCACGGCTTCTCCAGCAGCGCCGCCAGCGCGCCTGCCCGTGGCCACGAATCATCATCCAGAATCCACACCGCAGCCGCGCCCCGGGCCATGGCCAGGTCCATCGCTGCCTCCACTCCGCCGGCATTGCCGCGGTTCTCCGGCATCCGGTGTACCACCAACTCGAACGGCAAGGAGTTCATCGCCTCCATCGCCGCCACCGTGTCGTCGGTGGACCCGTTGTCCGCCACCACCACCCACTCCGGCGGCCGCGTCTGGGCGGCCAGCGCCCTGACACAACCCACCGCCGCAGCCGCGCGATTCATCGTCGCAAACACGGCCGCTATGGAGATGGGGGCAGACATGTGTGTCGGGGTTTCGGTAAGAGCGCAAGGATCTGTCGCTTCGCACGGGTTCTTGCCATCTTCTCTTACCGCCCACCAGCACCACCGAGCCGCAGGCAATCGAACCCCCGCAGCACCGTCTTCCACCCCCGCGCCATGATCCACAACACCCCATCCGACAGACCGTTCAGATAGGGATCCTCAAACATCGTGATGCCATAAGCCCGCCGGATCGCCCGCGACTCCACATGCTGCCGCTCTGCCGCCAGAATGCCATCCATGTCCCGCGTTTTCCCCAAGTGCCGCTGTGAGGCATTTGCCCCGTGCAGGCGGAAATCCGCCACCACCACCGGAGCCACCTCGAAGGTTTTCCCAGCCGCCGCCAAGCGCGCGTAGAACTCCCCGTCCATCACATAGTGGAAATCCTCCCGCAAGCGATACCCTTGCGCGAGCACCGTCTCCCGCCGGAAAAACGCCGCCGTCGAGCCCACATAACAATGATGATATAGATGCACGAATGCCGACCACCGCAGCGCCTTCACCCGCCGCAGGAACTCCCCCGTCTCATTCACAAAATCCCAAGCCCCATAGACCACATCGGCCGTGGATTGGTTCAAGTGCTCCAGCATCGCGGCCAGCGCTCCCGGCTTGAGGCGATCATCCGCATTCAACCACATCACCCAGTCACCCGTCGCTCGCTCAAAGCCCTTGTTGATTGCATCAGACATCCCGCGGTCCGGCGCCTGAAGCCATTCCGCGTGGGGAAAACCCGCCGCCACCTCCGCGCTGTCGTCGCTCGAGCCGCCATCCATCACGAGGTGCTCAAGCGTCACCCCCTGCGGCGCGGCCTCGCTCCAGGTGCGCGAGCGTCTCGCCCGCGTGCCGTCCGGATCCAACCTCTCTCCCGCCTGGGTGGCCACACTCTGCAAGCACTCGCCCAAATAGCGCCCGTAGTTCAAATTCGGGGTGATGATGGTGAAGTCCATCGGGCTATCCCTCCTGCCCCCAAGCTAGGACCCGCTGGAGCAGATCTGAAGTCAATATGAGATTGCCACGCGAGTCAGCCGGACACAAAAGAACCTCATGCCGATGACCGAGCACCAGTGAGATCGCCTCGTAACAACCGTTGCGAAACGTCCTCGGCATCAACTCCAAAACGCGGACTCCAATGGGTGCCCAAAGCAGATTGGTCATCCCAGCTCCGTGCAATCCGACGATCACCCGCGCATCCCTGAAGGTCTCGATTTGCTCTCGAAAGGATAGTTCTCCAGGTTCCAAAACATCCCAACCCTCGGCTGCGAGCACCCGCTCAATATCATTCATATTCGTGAGATCACGTTTGGTGCCTCGACGTGAGACAAAAATCTTCCGGTGCCCGCTGCCCCCCTCCGAGGGCAGACCATAGACATCCCTCAGCCACTTCATTCCCAAGGGATTAGCACAACCGCTCAACACCATTGGCCCGGCAAACCAATAGTTCTCGATTTCCAGGTGCCTGCCCTCCGTCACACGAACCCGTTCCCACAAACCGAGCAACTTCAGGCTGTCCTGGGCAAAAGCAGCCATACCAGAAGGGACCAGAATGCCGGTTTCAGCAGGAAAGAAGGGCAGATAAATCAAGCGCGTCAAACCATCGGTAATCCAGTGATAGTAATTCGTCCCGCGGTTCCACCTCGACCCCAGAGAAGTCCAGTCTCCTGCAAACTCCTGTGCCTTTTCACCGCCACGCGGATTCCATACCGGATCGCCGTATGCCTGTTGACCATACATGGCCTCATAACAGGCCCGTCCCGCTGCATCAACATGAATCCATGATGATCCCACAAGATGTGCCGAATCGCGTCGGGTCCACAGTGCCGCCCATGAAGCAAACTCCGCCTGCCCTAGCCCGCAGGCAACAATTTCGGACCCCTCCCGCAAGGCCGGCAGCATCTGACCATCCGCCATCACGCCACCCTCTACCCGCCCCTGCTCAAGCTCCGTCTTCTCGCGGAAAACACCTCGCGGAACCCCTCCCCTCTCTGGACCTGGACCACACCAAGATCTCCAGCGTCTCAACACCGGAAAGGCGAGCCGTTGCAGGGTTTGCTTCAGCCAAGCCCGCCTCCCCGGAAACATTTCCATAATCAACATAACTCGTTCCAGCCGCTCGCACCGTTCCACCAATCCCCTGCCCCAAGGCGGTTGAAATCCGGCCGGATCAAACCGGCGTCATCTTCCGCCTGCCGCGCCCCCGGCATCACCGCCCGGCTTTCAAGGCCAAGCAATCGGCACCCACGACATAACAAGCCGCTGTCGCGGGCGAAAAATCCGCCCCGCCGCCAAACGCCACCGGGGTGCAGGTGAGCCAGCGCATGGGGGCAAGAGGTTTGTCATAGGTTATCGGTTATGAGTGAAGAGCATGCAATGCACGCAGATTGGCGCACCCATAACCCATAACCCATAACCGCGGCGCAGCCGCCCTCACTTGGTGAAAATCACATTGCAGTTCGCGCCGTAGCGGAGGAGCTTGGGGAAACGTCGAAACAACCCGCTGTCCCAGCGTTGCACCGTCCGGGAGATACCACCGAATCGATCCGACAGCGCCTTCATCGGATAGCCGAGCAAGTTGAACACCTGCACGTCACACTTGGCGAAACCCTTGCTCATGCCCTCGAATTGCGACAGATACAGATTGCTCTCGTCGCCCAATTCATGACGCGCCATGTGCACCGCGCGAACCGCCGCCACCAGCAGATTGTGCCCCAGCGGCTCAAAGATGAACACCAGGCGCCCGCCGGGCTTGAGCACCCGCAACGCCTCCCGGCACAATTTGTCAGGAGCATGCGCCAGGTGATGCAGCGCCGCCTGCCCCCACACCAAATCGAACGACTCCGCCGCGTACGCCGACAAGTCAAACGCGTCGCCGGCCACATAGGAAAGTCCGGGCAGTCGCTTGCACATTGCGTCAATTTCGGGGCCGGCGGCCTGGTACAAATCCAAGCCGATGACCGCCGCCTGTGGAAACGTCTCCGCCAGCATGGCCGCCAGCTTACCGCAACCACCGCAGATCTCCAAGGCCTGCTTCCCGCTCAGGTCAATCCGGCACAGCTCGCCGTAGCCAGCCACAAACAAGGGACGATCGGACGGCGGAAAACCACCGACCGCCGGCAACATCGCCTCGGCTCGTGGATTCGCGCCATCAGCGGGATGGGATAATGTGAGTGGCATCGGTATTGCGGTTCCGTGGAACATGTTGGAAGGTCGGAGACCTCACCCTTTCGCTCTGGCATAGATGTCCCCGAAAAGTTGGTTCTCGCCCGCGAACTCATCGATCACCACCAGCATGGAGTCCAACGTCCGCCATTGCGGACGGGACCACCGCATGCTCTCGCCCCAGCTCAGATTGAACTCATAGTCACCCAAGCTCGCAAGCTGCCGCAAACACGCTCGCGCGTTCTCCGGCAACTCCGGGGTGTACTCAATGGATAGCGCCGGCACCGCCTGGGACAAGCCTGCGATCACCTCGGACTCATATCCTTCAACATCGATCTTGATGAAATTCGGCATGCCGTGAGCTGCGATGAGTTCATCAAGCGTGGTCACCGTCACTTCCACCTCGCGGTCCCAACGGGCTGCGGCGAAGCGGCCCGAGCCGGTGGTCTCATCGATGAACGCTTGCGACAAGGTCGAGAGCACATGGTCGGGCGAGAGGTGGAGCTTGGCGCGGCCGGGCACCCTGCCCACTGCAGCTTGGACCAAGCGGATGTCCTCACTGCCACCGAAGTCTTTCGTTAGCTTGTGGAAACAGGCCGGCTGCGGTTCGACTGCGATCACCTTGCATCCCAAGTTCCGGAAACACCGCGTCCGGTTGCCAAGGTTGGCTCCTATGTCAAAACACAAGTCGCCGGGAGCCAGAAACACCCGATAGAAAGCGCCAAACAATTCCGCCTCCTTGCGCTCTCGCCCAGCCCTCCCAAGGCGCCAGGCAAGCGCGGGGGGTGTCAACGCGTGAATGATTCTATCCAATTTCATCGCGCGGGTTCCTTCCCTTCCGTTGCACCGCAGGCACGCGTCTCGCGCCAGCACTGGTCCGCCCGCCTGGGCGGTGCCAAGGCTCGGTTCATGAGCTGCATACGGGCAGTCTCGCCCACAGGGGCAGTCACGGCGCGGCGCGGCCGCCGCGCCCTACCGGGGTCATCCAACCACCGACCAATGACTCAACTTCTTCTCTTCGATCGGGGCCTTGATTCCGTGTGCATACCACCGGTCCGGCATCATCACCTGTTGGCCAGGTTTCTCTCCCAACCATGCCGCCCACCAGGAATAGGTGCTATTGGCGATGATGTGGTGGGAGGCAAGGCTCATCAAGCGCAGGTCATGCAGCGGGTTGGCGGTCGTCTCATGGCTATCAACGACTTCCTGGTCCGCGCCTGGAAATTCGCGTCGGCACCATGCCGGGTCATCCGAGAAAACATAAAACCGCGCACCCGGCCGCAGCTCGCGCATTTGACGCATCGCCTCCCGATAATACTCAGTGTTGCAAACCTGAAAGATCGGCTGATGCAGATAGTCCGTTCTCCGCACATGCACAGCAACCGCATCCGGGCTGGCCAGCTTGGCGAGGTCGTGTTCCGCAACCCGTGCGGAGCCGCCGATTAGGGAATTCAACTCGGTTCGCAACGAACTCGCGATGCCCTTGAAATAGCCAGGCGTTTGGAAATACCCGAACAACATGCAATCGGCGGGCGCATCCAGCAAACGCTGGTCGAATGACTGATCCTCTGGCGCTTCATGCAACACCGGCACTCCCCGGTATTCCCAATAATGTAGGTGAGTCAATTTGCGCAAAGCACGCGCTCCAATCGAGCAGCGTCGCACCACCTTCGCCCTCAATGGCAGTTTGAGAAAATGGGACACCTCGGCCCAGCTCTCCGCGTTGAACCATGATGCATCCATCACCAAGGGCACACCGTGCCGCTCCGCCAGCACCCGTCCCAGCGCATACTGGAACAGATTGTTGCCAGTCCGGCCTAGCAGGACAATGCGGATCATGGGGTGCGGAAATGCGGTAGGGCGGCCCGGCCTCGGGCCGCCCACTGGTCCGCCCGCATGGGCGGCGCTGATGCGCGGTGCATGGGTCGCCCATGAACTGCTTCACCCATAAGGCCAATCACGGCGCGGCGCGGCCGCCGCGCCCTACCGGGCGATCATGGGATGGGTCTCCCCGCCTTTCCTTGCCACCACGATGCCGACCCCAAGTCGGCAGCCGAAGTGATTGCCGCTCTCCGGTCCCTGCCAGTCGACGGTCTCATGGACCCGGTTGTCATCATCGATCACCGCGAACCTTTCGATGTTCCAGCCATCGCCGAACCAGTCGATGAGGGTTTGCGCCGCGAACACCCGGTGCGCGTTGAACTCGACCCGTTGAGGCCCGATCGGCGTGGATAGATAGAACATCCCGCCGGGCGCCACCATCCGCTTCAATTGAGCGAGCCCATCGAGATGACCATCGGCATGGATCGGATCGCCATAGCGGCCGAGCCCGAAATGCTCGATGGTATGCAAACAGGACAGTGAATCCGTCGCTTCCACCCAATGCGGCGGAAGTGGCTCCATCAAATCCATCTGATGGAATGTCACATTGCGGACGGGTGCGGGTGCGGGACGGATATCGATGACCTCCACCTCGCGAAAAACCGCTAGATTGCCGATAAATCCGTCGAGCCGCGATCCCACATCGACGTGCCGCAGCGGCTGCGCGTCATGAATCCAGCACGCCACCAGTTGGTCCTGGAAAAAGTAGGTGCCAAGCCCGCCGGATGCCGTCTGCCATTCGTCGAGGATCGGATAGGAATCGCCCCACGCGAAATCGTCCCGCAGGCCCGCGCGGAACTGCTGGCGCCCGGCGAGATAACGGCCGATCCCCAGCAACGAGGAAACGGCACGCTTCGGATCGATCCCGAAGGTTCGCAGCCATGTGGCTATGCTGGCCATGGTGGAGCGATGTCTCCCTCAAGGAGCGCAGACATCTTGTCCGCACTGCATTTAGAGAGAAAACGAGCCGACTTGGAGTCGGAATGCATGATCACTCGAAAAGCGACCTGTCCAATCCTGACTCGCGATATCCAAATCAGGGGATAACGCCACCACCATATCTTCTTCGAAACGAAGGATCGCCGTAAACTTCGCTTTCATGGTCATAGTCTAGGCCTGCTTTGCCGCAGATGAAAGCCGGATTTTCGCGAAATCTGCAGGACTCGAAGACAGGCTCGATGATGAAATGCTCCCCGAGTCATCCTCAATCGTTGTTCCCGACTTCCCGGAACACCTCCGTCATCCTGCGTGCCACCTTGGCTGCGGCATAGGTGCCACGCAGCTTCAGCCCGCACGCGCGGATCTCGTCCGCGGTCATCCCCGCCACCTCATCGAGCGCGGCAAAGAGCGAATCGGCACTGCCCAGGGAAAACCCACCCTTGGCCGTGGCCACCCCCAGGATTTCCTCCACCGAGGTGCCTTTCACATAACACACCGGAGTGCCGAGGTAGTAAGCCTCCAGCGCCGGCAAGCCGAAGCCCTCGATCTCCGAGGGCAGGATGAGCGCGCGGGCGGCCAGATAGGCCGCACGCAACGCCGCGTCCTCCAGAAACGGACGCTTCACAATGCTGTTGGAACCCGCCAGCAAGGGGAGCACCTCCGGCGGCACGGCTCCGATCAAGTGCAAGGTCGGCAACTCGCGGCTCGTGGCCTCCGCAGCGTGCCACCAGCGGATGAGGTGCGCCGTCCGCTTGTGCGGCTCGCAGGATGCCAAGTGGATCACGAAGTTGTCCTTCGTCGGCAGTTCCGGTTGGGGAACTCTCTCATACAGACAGGGTTCGTAGGTGACGATGATCTCTTTGCGTGGGATGCGATGACGGGCCATGAACTCCGTGATTTGTTGCTTGGAAAACTCCGACACCGTCAGAATGCAGGTGGCTTTCCGCAGCGTGTGCTTGAGCATCATCGCCCAATAGGCATACTCCCAGGATTTCCGCCACTCCGGGTAATGGTCCTCGTCATACTGAATGATCGTGTCATGAATCGTCACCACCGAGGGTCGGCAAAAACCGTCTAACAGTGGCAGGTAGCCTTTCGGAAAATAGTGGAGGTCCGGCGCGGGGCGGTGCCGACCGAAGAGCGGATGGAAGTGATCGGTCAGCAGCCGAACCCATTTCCCGCGCGTCCCCCATGGCAAAATGCGGATCGCTTCCACGCTGCCGGGCGCTTGCTGCGAGGTCTTGGAGGCAATCACCCCGATCTTGACCTGTCCGCCGGCTTGCAGCGTCTCCAGCACCACATGCGACATCCGTGAGATGCCGAAACTCCGGTCGTACCCGGGATTCTGGTCGGCCAGATAGACGGTGACGCTAAGCGGTGCGCCCGGCGGCCGGACCCCAGGCGTGGCGGATCCGGCGTCGGCTCCCATCCGCGCCTCGCTGACGGTCTGCAGCGCCCGTCTGGAATCCCCCACCGTGCGAAACGCCTCCGCCACCCGCTCCACGAAGCGTTCGGGGAGGAAGTGAGTTCGGTAGAAGGTGCGGGAGGCCTCAGCCGTTTGGCTCAGCTCCCCTCGGCGGGAAAACAGCTCGACAAAGGCGGTGGCGTAAAGCTCCGGAGCACGCACGGGCAACAACCGGGCGGTCTTGCAGCCCTCGAGCATGGCGGGAATCCCGGCCCAGCTCGTGGAAACAATCGGCAAGCCCGCCCCAAGCGCTTCCATCAACACGATCGGCGTCGCTTCGGACCCGTAGTGGGTTGGGAAAAAGAACACATCAGATTCGGCGTAGGCCCGCCACTTTTCCTCGCCGGTCAACTGCCCGACAAATTCCACCATGTCGGCCACCCCCAAGGTGGTCTGCAACTGGCGGGCTTCCGCTTCAAACGCCTCCAAGAACCATTTGCCGACGATGCGGAAGCGAAAATCCTGCTCCCGGCCTTGCTGCTTGAGCAGGGAGGCCGTCTTGAGAACCTCAAGCACGCCCTTGCCTTCCTGCAAACTCCCCACAAACAGCACGGTCATCGGCCCGGGTTCCGGCGGGCGCCGTCGCCCCAACTCAGGCACTTCGATCGCGCAGGGGCACCATTGCCAGGCCTTGGCCGCGAACACCTCATGCGGCGGAACCGCTTCCTCCGCCACCTCCAGTGCCAGGTCGGCACCGCGATAGACCCAACGACCCAGCAGTCTTCGGAGCAGTCCGCTCCTCACGAAAACCGGCAGGCCGCTGGCGTGGAAAATGAACACCGTGGATCCTGCCAGCCGTCGGACGCATGCCAGAAACGCGACATCCCGCAAAAACGGAATCCACTTCGCGCTCGCCGGCGGATAGAACAGCAAACACGCGGGGTTCGCCTTGAGAATTTCCCTTGCCTTCAGGATCAAATGGAACAGATGCCCGAGCTTCTTCCATTGGAAGCGCCCCACTTCCACCATCTCCTCGCTGAACTCCATGCGCAGCCGATGGACGTCATAGCCGGGCCAATCATGATCGAAGAGAATCTTCGTCGCCACCGCCTGCCCGTGCCACGGCGGCGGCGTCTGCCCCATCAGGAGGACGTGCGGTTTAGGGTTGGACATGGAAGGTCGGTGTTTCGGTAGGAGTGAAAGGATCAGTCGCTGCGGCCGGGACGTGGCATCATCCCGAAGAATCCACCGTGCCACCTTACCTGTCACGCCCGGCAAGATACCCAGCAGCGCCGGCCTTGAACCGGCCCGGACAGCACCAAAATGTGCCAAGTCACGGAATCAGAGATCGTTTGCCGGGTTCGGCATGAAATTCCGAAGGGACCAAGACTCTTCTCTTGAACACCCCGCTGCAACACTGACTCACAACGCGGCAAGGGCGGCCGCCAACACCTCCCGGTTCTCCTGATGCCCGGCACCTTGCTTGTAGGCCAGGCAGGCAATGACCGGCAGCAGCGGCTCACCGCTCCAACCGGTCTGCGCTAGGTAACTGCGACATGCGGGAGATGCCAGAATGACCCGAATCTTGGCAATCGCATCCGCCGGTTGCAACCGGCTGACCAACCGGACATCCTGCAGGAAATAATGCACCAAATCAATGCCGGGCATGCCCGCCAGGTGCCCCCACTCCCAATCCAGCGCCACCAACTTGCCGTCCTCCTGCCGCAGCAGATTCCACCTCGCAAAATCCCCATGGCAGACCACCGGACGAAGCAACTCCTGCGACAGCCGCCGAAGCATCCCCTCTCCAGCCCCGGTGGCTGACAACGCCGTCGCGGCGGCCGGCCACTCGGGAAATTCGGTGATCGGCTTCAGCGGTTGCTTGCTGCACCACCGGTCTAACAAACTGATTGCCTCTTCGGATTCTCCCGCTTCAACCGGACCTCCCGTCAAATAGGGCATCCGCAACACCGTCAGGCTGCCACCACGATGAAATCCAAGCAAACGGGGCACGCCCTCGGCGTGTTGCCGGATCTCGTCCAGCGTGCGTGCCTCCTGCTCCAGCCCTTTCGCTCCAGCCTCGCCAAATGATATCTTCGCCACCTCCCAAGATCCCCCCATCCGATAGCTTGCGATCGCTCTTCTCACCTTGTGCTCCGGACTTCCGAGCAGCATCCCGCAGGTGCCCCGCGCAATTCCCGCCAAGCAGGGATCCACCGCGACGGCAGCGCCACCAACCCGGATCCTTCGGAGGAGGTATGTATGCAAACCCGTCCGCGTACCCAGCCCCAGCATCCCAGCGATCAGACGGGCCATCCCGCGCTGAGGTTGATAGAGCCGAAGCGCCTTCCCCGCCGCGAGCCGGTCCTTCGGCAACCCTAACAGCAAGCGCCCGCCGCGGGTTAGGCCCCGCATTTCAACCGCACCGGAATCAAACACCCCGATCACGCGGGAAACCAGTTCGGTATCGGTCATGAGGTTCGGTGTTACCGTCTTCTAATCCGAAAATTGCCGGCACGCATTGCCCTATATGAATCACGCCGTGCGGCATTGCGCTCGATCACATTCAGACCGCTTGGGGTATCGATGGTCCGCGACCGAGAACACCGAAACACGTCGCCCCCCGGCCCTAGCCCTGCGTCCGCCGGGCATGCCAGGCCTTCAAGATGCCCTTCTTGAAGCGGAAGACATGATAGAGAATCCCATCCACCACATTGTTCATCGCCTCGTCCCGAAACAGACGGATGCCATGCACCCGTCGAATCGCCCGCGGCTCGGCGGCCAGCCGCTGCATCCGGAGGATATTGTCCATATCGTCTTTGCCCAGGCTGCGCTGGCTGATGCTCTCGTCGTGCAACCGGAAGTCCGCGAGGACTTTCGGAAAATAAACGAATTTCTTCCCTAAGCCGGACAGCCGCGCATAATACTCGCCGTCCATGCAAAACCCGAAGCGGTCGTCCAGCAAATGCCCTTCGCCAATCGTGGTCTCCCGGCGGTAGAAACAAGCGGTGGAGCCGATGTAGCAACCCTGCTGGATCAGAATCCGCCGGTCGAACGGCAGCAAGGTCATCCGCCGGACAAACCCGCCGACGCCATCGATGAAATCCCAGCATCCGTAAATCACATCCGCTGAGGCGTGTTGCTCAGCATAATCTTTGACCGCCTTAAGCGCTCCGGGTTTCAAACGGTCATCGGCATTGAGCCACATGACCCACTCCCCCTTGGCCCGGCGAAATCCCTTGTTAATCCCATCAGTCATCCCCTGGTCGGGCTCTTGGTGAAACTCAGCGTGCGGAAAACGCGCCACCACTTCCGCCGTATCGTCTTCCGAGCACGCATCCATCACCAGATGCTCGAAAGTCACCCCTTCCTGCGCCGCAACACTTGCAAGACAATCGCCGATGTAGCGAGCGTAGTTATAGCTCGCTGTTACGATGCTGAAGTTCATCATGGCTGAATCCACAGGACGCAGGTTCCGACCGCCGATAAGCGCCACCCGAGGTGCTGGCCTCTCAGCCGTCCAGATGCACGGCCAATCTCACGAACTTCTTCACGGCATTCGCAGGGAGCACGATCTTCCGTAACTGCCCCCAAGGCCCGGCGTCGCCGGCAGGCTGGTCCAGGCCGGACATGGATTGCCAGCCTGCAAGATCATCCGAGATTTCCACCGAGTAGGTCAAATCGCTCCGCCCGGGCGGACGGCTATAGCTGACCTCGGCTATGCCACCTGGGCTGGCGATCTGCGGCAGGAGATCACTGTCATTCCGGCCGGGCTCACCACCAAGCGCATATTCGAGCAGGAGATCCATTCCGTCACCGTCCGCCGCAGACTCGTCCCACACCGCCCGATCAGCGGGCGGTGCCCCGAATCTCACGGCATACCAATCAGCCGCCGATGCCGGAACCAGCGCCGCAGCAACCACCAGCTCGACCGGAGCCCCCTGCACCCAATAGCTCGGTCGCAGCGCGGTACCGACCTCAAGCGCTCGGCCGACCTGCGGAAACTCAAGTCTCACGCGACAATCGATCCCGACCTCGGGAGGGGCCAGCACAATGTCCGAGTACGCCTGCCCTGCGGCAAACGAAACCGTTCTGGTCGCAGGAAGACAGGATGTGCCGGCCAAGCTTGTCAGCGCCACCACAACCTCATCCGGCAAACCAAGCGCCCCGCTCCGGCGCACACGAACCCGCCCCCCCGGCCCGCCTCCTCCCTCCGGCAGCAACACAGGCTGTTCCAAGCGAAAAGTGCTGCCCTTGATGATGTTGAACTCATCTCTAACATTACCCAGATCGTCCCGATATTCCGCGTGAAGCCCGTTGCCCGCGACCTCGAACATGAGACCGCCGATCACCCTCAGGCTCACGCAATGGACCGGATGAGGGGCCGGGTTCACCACTGCGGTGGATCCTCCCAGCCAAGGATCCAGCTTGCCGGATCCGCCGTTCACCACATAGATCGCCCCGCTCCGCCCCGCCGCGGCACGCTTCTGATAAGCCCCGCCCGCCAGCGCGGGCGACTTGACAAACGCGCCATCGGCACCGACCGCGCCAATTTTCGAGCCATTGCCCGGCCATTTTCGCATGGTCACCGCATCGTAGGTGGTGCTGCGGCCGTATTGGCCATCCAATAAGACCGACCGCTCGTAGGAATGGCTATGGGCGCACAACACAAGATCGACCCCAAAGCGCTCCAGCATGGGCACGATATGATCCTTGACCCGCACCAGGTTCCATTCGGTGTCCGAATCATGCCCACCTTTCGAATAGGGCGGATGATGGAAAAACGCGACAATCCAACTCTCCTGGCATGCCACCAGGTCTGCCAACAGCCAATCGACCATGCCGCCGCCTCCCGGAACCGTGTCGTAATAGCCGAGCGTGTTGTTGTCCAGACAGACGAAGTGGATGCCTCCATGATTGAACGAATAATACCGGAGCGAACCCGACGGGAGCCCGCCGCATTCTCCGTTCCGGGGAAAGCTGAAGATGCCATCGTAGGGTGCCGGCCCCGTGAATGGTGACGGCAGGGTATAGGCGTCATGGTTTCCAAATGCGGACCAAACCGGCGTGGTCTTGATCATTTCGCCGTATTTCACGAACACCGCAGCCTGGTATTCGGAGTCCGCACCCAGATTGTAGGCATTGTCACCCAGCAAAATCAGACCGTTCACGGGCTTGCCAGCCGCCCGGCTGGAACTGATGAACAGGTCGCTGGCACGCTTCGATTCCACATAGTAAAACGGCACCGCAGGATAATGGGTACCCGAACAACCGAGCGCCCAGAAGCGGCCGCTTTCCGCGCCGACGGCCGGTGCCGTGCGAAACCACCGCTCCGCACCGTCCACGGAGATCACCCGACTATCCGTGGCGGTGCCGCCACAACGATAGTAATAGCGGGTGCCGGGTTGCAGGCTGGTCAGTTGTACGACGTGCTCGGTGCGCGTGCCAGTCACGCTTGCCGCCGGAGCGAGTGCGTCCGGTGCCTCCCCAAGTTGCACCGCACTGTCCGCCTCCACGCTCGTTCGCCAGCGTAGCGTCATGGTAGTAGTCCCGGCCGACTGCAAATATGGCCCGCGAGTGACGAGTGAGGCATTCGTGTCGGCCCACGCGACGGGGGCGGCGATCTGGAGCAGCGCCACCGCTGCGGCAATCCATGTGTCCACCCGGCCGGATCGACCCGGAAGTTCTTGTCTTGCGGAAGTTCTCATGCTCCTTGTCAGGCATTTTACGATTCGATGCACTCCAACCGGATCCGAAAGAACGATTGACCGCCCGCGCTGTCCAACACCGCCACCTGCACCGATTCCCACTCACCGGAGCTGCGGTAAACCCGCTCCGCCACCTGCGTCAGCAACACCTCCTGCCAGGTGGATAGATTGGCGCTGCGTTCCAACACGTAGTTCACTCCGGGCCTTGCCGATGCCACCATCCTGGTGTAGCGCAGGGTAGCCAAAGTCACGCTTTGTCTGGTGAGGCGACGTGCGGGCAGAGCCCGCAGGACACCGTCACTTGGCGATTTGGTCACCCGGAAGTCCGGACCGTTGCCAAGAGCGAAGTCCAGCACATCCGCCGTGGCATTGGCATTCCGATCATCTGCCGTTCCCGAGAGCACCGCGTTGATCTCGACCCATCGGGCGAAGTCCGCGCCGGTCGCCCCCTCCTTGGCCACGCCAATCCGGAAATAACAGCCTCGCCCGGACCACACGATTCTCCGGATCCTAACAGTCTCCCAGCCGTCCGACAGCGGCGTGGTCGTCAACTTGGCCGGATCCTCGGTGAGCCAATTCCTCAAGTCCTCTGAACTCTGCACCTCATACCGCAAGCCGGAATCCGCCCCCAACACCCGCCGCGGGAATTCGAAATCCGCGGTTTTATAGACCTCCCGCGAAAACACCAGGCCACCGGACAACACCTTCTGGCCCGACCCGCCGTCCTGTCCGTGCGACTGCTGCTCCCATGGGCCGACCGCCACTGGAGCAAGGTTGAAACTTGAAAGTTCAAGATTGGTCCTCGTTTCACCCGGCGGCACGGTGCTCGGCGCGGTTTTCGCATTATTCACAAAAGTCCGGTAGCGCCCGGCGATCCAGCGTTCGTAGCCGGTCAGCGCGTCCGCCGATGATCCAATGCCCCACCCACTCACTCCGATCCCGGCGCCGTAGCGCAACATTGTGGTAGAAAACCCAACCCACAACCGTCTGGCCATCCGCATCGTCTCCGGAAGC
Organism: Verrucomicrobiota bacterium; assembly: GCA_026397725.1. GTDB lineage: Bacteria > Verrucomicrobiota > Verrucomicrobiia > Verrucomicrobiales > Akkermansiaceae > Luteolibacter. Next base: position 88,204 of record JAPLUI010000228.1, read on the forward strand.
GGCACCCGGTGCACATAGCCGCCGTCATGCGGAGGAAGCGGCACCGTCGTCCACGGCCCGCTCGGTCCCATGTCGGAAAAGGACACCGTCACCGTCGGGCGCACGCTCTCGGCCACGCTGGCCAGCAGCAGGAATTCCCGCGCCTTGCCTCGATAATCCGCCATTGGAAACGACCAAGCCATCGACTCGACGTAGACGAAATGATCCCGCACATCGCTGCCCACGAAACCCTCAAGTCCTTCCCGCACCCCATGTGTTTCGATGAGCTTGCCCGGATAGGGAACCCGCTCGAAGGGCCAGGGTAACGGTTTGGTCGGCATCTGCCCGGCGGTCGGACGGGCATCGGTTCGATCCAACTTGACGGATCGAAACACCCGGGACAGCACCCGGCCGTTACTCATCCCGATCACCGCGTATCCAGGTGCCGCACCTTCACTCCAAACCTTGCTGGAGCCCGCAGTGACCTCCATCTGAATAAACCGCGTGCCGTTATTCACAAATGCTTCATCCACGAACTGATGCCCGTGGCCCCCGATCACGAACACCGGCGCTGTCCAGCCTGCAAAGGCTTTGGCCAGGCTCCGCTTCAATCCCGTCTCTCCGACGAGATAGAACAGCGACGGATGATGGGCCACCACCAGCACCTCCTGGTCCTTGGAAATCATCGCCGCTTGGGAAACCAACCACGCCTCTTGCGCCGGATCCAATTGCCCCGCATGACCACTATTGAGAAAAAACACCGGCACTCCACCCATGGTCGTCCGCTGGTAGGCCGGGCGGTCGAAATACCGGCACCAGAGTTCAGGGCCCCTTTCTTGCATATTCTCCAGATTGTCCGTGTCATGGTTTCCCGGTACTATCCAAGTCTGGATCTCCGGGCGAAACCGCTGAACCTCATCTCTAGCCAGTGACATTTCTCCCTCTGCGTTGGCATGTGCGTTTGCATATCGGAGCTCCCCTACCGCGTTGCTCATACTCATGACCAGGTCGCCTGCAATGACAAGGTCCGTGGGAAGAGGGCTAAGTCCGTTGATTTCCGCCACCAGTTGGTCATCGAATGTCGAGGTTTTCGCCGCTCCCGCGTTCAAATTGATATGCAGGTCCGCCACCACCGCCAACAGCGCGGCACCTGGAGTCGAGATTGAAAAACCGTCGGCAGCCAAGGCCGCGCGGATTGAGGGGTAGAAGCCGGTCGCAAATGAGATTCCGGGGACCAGATGGGCCGCAATAACGGTTCCTCCCTGCAACAGAAAATGACGGCGTTTCATGGCCGATGAAATTATGCCCGAGGGGGTGTTTGTCAAACCATAAAGGCCCGAATGCGAAAAAATGCCGACTCTTGATCCAGAATCACCGTCAGGACCTGCTCCCACTCCTCCTCCTTCATCAGCACCCGGTCCTCAAACAACCCATCCGGTACTGCCTGCCACACGACCGCGTCGGCGCTGCGCTCCACTTCGTACCGCAGTCCCGGCCGCGCCCAAGCGGCCATTCGCACATACGTAAGGGTCGGTAGCTCCAGATCACGACTCACCAACCGTAAAAGCCCGGCGCCACTTCCAGCGTCCCCGGTATCCAGCGCGTAGTCGATCCCATCAGCCAGTCCATTGGCGTCCGCGTCTTCGCAAATCGAGCCCAGTGCGCCGTGCTCGCGCTGCCACGCGGCCAGCCCCCCTGTCGGTGGACTCGCTGATGCCACTCCGACCCGGAAAAACCGCCGGGCCACCGGCTTTTCCAGGCGCCTGATTCGGACCAGCTCCCATCCGTCATCCAGCGGTGTCACCAGCAGGGACTCCTCGTTCTCCGTGACCCAGGTCCACTGGTCCACCGAACTCTGCACCACATAGGTAACTCCCGATGCCTCGCCGGGAGTCCTTCTCGAAAACTCACACTCCATCGCCGGAAAGGTCTTGCGGGCGAAGACGGGGGTTCCAGACAATCTCACCGTGGCCATCCCGACAATTTCGGGTGGGGCCAGATTGAAAGCGAATAACTCAAGATTGCTAAAGGTTTGACCTGAGGGAACCGCTTCAGGCGCGGATGCAGCATTCGGGACGAAGGTCCGATATCGTCCGGCACACCAGCGCTCGTATCCTGTCAGAGCCTCCGCCAAGGAACCAATCCCCCATCCTCCGATCGAGATCCCTGCCGCATATCGAGGAATGCTTGTGGAGAACTTGACCTTGAGCGACTCGACTCCGCGCAGTGTTTCCGGAATCGGCACCCTGTGTACATAGCCACCGTCATGCCCGGGTAGTGGCACGCTCAACCAAGGCCCGCTACTGTCACCGTCGGCAAAAGACACCGTAACGGTATACCGAACCGAGTCAGCCACCGAGGCCAGCAACAGGAATTCGCGTGCCTTGTCTTGGTAGCTCGCCATTGGAAACCGCCACGACAGTGACTGAACATAACCGAAATGGCCGCGCATGTCGCAAGCCTCGAAGCTTACCAATTCGCTCCGGCTTGCGTATGCCTCCACATAATAACCCGGCCAGGGCACGCGCTCGAACGGCCACGGAAGACGCTTGTGGGCCATGCTCTCCACCGGCGGCAGCACCTGGATCCAAGCTTTCCCCGCAGGCCGATAGATTCGCGATAGAACCCGGCCGCCATTCAGCCCCAACACTGCAAAGCCGGGCTTCACCCCATCACTCCAGGCTTTTCCATTGGCCGTGGCTACCTCCATCTGTACAAACCGCGTCCCGTGGTCTGTAAAACAGTCCAAGTGAAATCCATGACCGTGGCCGCCGATCACAAACACCGTTGCCCGCCATCCGGCGAAGATCCTCGCCAAACTGCGTTTGAGGCCAGTCTCGCCCACCATATAGAACAGCGACGGATGGTGAGCCACCACCAAGATTTCGCGGTCCCTGGAAATTCCCGCAGCTTCCCCGGCAAACCACTCGTCCTGTGCCGAATCGAGCATTCCAGCATGGCCGCTGTTGAGAAAAAACACCGGAACACCGCCCAATTCGGTGCGCTGATAGGGAAGGCGCCACAATTTCGCCATCCACAATTCCGGAACCACATCCTCGTTGTCAGTGTCATGGTTGCCGGGGACTATCCACGTCCCTGCCAACGGATTGAACCTGGATAGTTCCGCCTTGGCCAGATCGAATTCCTGATGTGCCGTGGCGTATGCCGTGGGATAGCGAGGATCGCCCGCAGTGTTGCTGTGACTGGTGATGATGTCTCCTGCGATCACCACATCAGTCAGTCCCCGTAGTCCGTTGACCTCGCTGACGACCGAGTCATCGAAACTCCGCCACTGCGCCGCTTCGTTCAGATTGATGTGCAGATCCGACATCACGGCCAATAGCGCGGCTCCGGGCACTCCCACCGGAAAGCCGTCCGCCGCCAGTGCCGAATTGATCATGATCGGCCCGTCCGCTGCGGTCGCTCTGCCCGGTAGCAACTGGGAGGCCAGCAAAGTTCCCCCCTGCATCAGGAATCTTCTTCGTGAATGGTTCATGTTGAAATACTCACTGACCGTAACTACGGTGCCAAGGTCCCGAAATTGGCAGCCTGGTGCCCTGCAAAACCAGCTAATGGAATTCGCTTCAGCCGACTTTTCTCACGATTGCATCAGCGAAAGATCGTGACGTGGTTCCGCAATGCGTCTTGGCGTGGATGAAACAAATAGTGACCTGGTTCATTTCGAAGTGTCGGCCCTCGATCCGACAATCAGTCCCTCATAAATGGAGTTCATGGCGGCACCTTTTCCGTCCCAAGAGTAATGCCTTTCCAACCTTCTCCGTGCGGCGCTGCCATGCAGTGCGCAGAGGGTGCGGTCACGGCAATAGGACTGGATCGCGCCTGCAAGCCCGTTGACCACCTCCTGCTGACTCTGATCAATCCGAATCCGTACGCCACAGGACCCATCGACCGAAAGCGCGTGGCCGCCGCAATCGAGGACAATCGCTGGCAACCCATGGGCGAAGCCCTCCAGGACTGCAAGTCCGCCGCTTTCATAGAGGCTTGGTGCGGCTAACACATCGTGCGATGCGAAGACATCCCCAAGCTCATACCGGGGCACGAAGCCGCAGAAGCGAACATGCGGAGCCAAGGCCAAATCCCGGACCTGCTGCTCCAGACGCCCTCGTTCTACCCCGTCGCCGACAATGCTCAGAACAACCGATCCTGGCTCCAAGCGGTGCAATGCTTCGAGCAACAAATGGACTCCCTTCAATAGATGCAGGCGTCCGACAAACAGGAGTTGCAAAGGTTCGGCGGCGGTCGAATACCGGCGGATCCCATTCAGAACGTCACTGTCGTATCCGATGGTTGGCATCTCACGGTAGGGGATGCCGTTCGCTTTCAATAATCGCGATGTCGCTGGGGTTGAGGTCAGCGCAATTCCACCGGAGCGGTGATTCGGGCTCCATAAACGAACCAATTTGCCGGCTATCATCGTGCTCAAATTCCGCACCCGCTCTCTCGATCTGCCAAGCCATGTCCCGAATCCATCCAGCAAGTGCATCGGGGCTGGTTCCGCCCCTCCGACAGGCCCCCAAACCACCGGCGCCCCTCTCAACCCCACTGGCATCTTGAATGATGCGAATGTGACATGATGCATGAGATCGAACTTTGTCGAACGGACCAGTTTCCCGACGTGCCACGCCAAACGCCACTGCCACAGAAAATAGTAAACATACATGCCTCCTGGAACACGATACTTCAACGAGCGCCAAACAGCTCCGAGTTCAAGATAACTGAATGATGGGAAGGCATGGCCGACAGCATGGCGTGATCGCCATCGCTCGATTGCCTCCCTATTCTTCGTTTGGGTAACGACCGTAAGCTCGTGGTGCTTGGCCATTTCCAGCGCCCAGCGCCAACCCACTTCGGGTTCCGAACCCTTGTCAGGCTCGCAGGCAAATGCAGCCATTATGACCTTCATGTCAATTCCGTTTGCCGAGTTTGTCCATGATTGCCTCAAGGGCCATGTCTGCCGATTCCGCAGGGCCAACCGTGGTGTCGATCCAGACCGCGACATCATGGTGGCTTTCACAATAAAATCTGAGACTGTTGACCTGCCTGATGACCTCTGCCTCGCTCGTCTCGGGCTTGCGTCGATAGATCGCTCCGGGATCCCCTCCCAAACAGAGCACCAGATCCGGTGCGGGCACCAGCGCGAAAACCAACCTCATCATCCAAAGCGGCAAGCCGATGCGCATCCGCCTGGGATCCATCATGACGTCGTGAAAGTAGCGGTCGAAACAAACCAGATGGCAGCGACTGACCAGCAGCGGAAAGATCTTTCGATAGTAACCGACCGTGTAGTCCAAATAATAGTATCCCAACCTGAGCAGGGACCGCCAGAAGCCATCGGGCGCCACACAGTGTGGATCGCACGCTGGCTCGTGAGGCAGTGCTTCGCGCGTACCCAAGGCCAAGCCAATCGCAGGAAGCCAGTTGGGTCTAAGGTGCTCTTGATGGACTCTCTTGTGGAACGCCCTTTCCAAGACGGGAATGATCCGCCCGAGCAACGTTGACTTGCCCGAGCCATCCGTGCCGGTTACCACTACGACAGAACCCGGACGATGCCAGACTCGCATGAATCGATGGTATATCTCGGAGCAAGCGATTTTCAACAGGTTCGCTCGATTCCGCTGGCGCAAGTCCGCACGCATCGCGAGTCCGATTTTCTCCAACTCGACAGGGTCCGCCGCCTTGGCTTGCAAACAGGCCACGAAGCGTGCCCTGACTGGTTCGTCAAATCCATCCAGGCCACGCAGTTGCGTCGCGCCAGATGTGATGATCGCGTCTCGGGCATCGTCGCAGTAAGAGGTGTCCGCTTTGAGATTATTGATCAGTTCCTTCACCAGTCCCATGACCGCAGCGTCAAATTTGTTGGCGACCATCACCCCCCTTTCCTCCCCCGCGTGTTTGATGATCGCACTCGCCTGGGTATAGACCATGCCCAGGAAATCAACATCCGCCACCAGGTCAATGGCAAGGCCCCACCAGTGGCCTGCTGATTTCCCCATGGTCTTAAGATACCGACTACGCGCCACGACTCTAGCCACAATACAACCGGCATTCCCCGCCAGCGCGTTCCGGATGGCCTGCTCCGCGAGTTCCAGATGCTCTGGCAATACCAGAATATCCAAATCACTCGTCCCGACGGAATGGGGGAGTTGGTCGAAATTCCGCATCACGCAATAAGCCACCCCGGCAGCAGCCAACTCACCGAAGATCGCCCTTAGCAAACTCTCCGGCGCCCCGCATTCCAGAAAACCACGAACTTGTCCCGGGGCGTGGGTTGCATTCTGCATCGAAACCTTCATCTGGTGTGGACTCGCCTTCAAGATCGCACCGGTGGTCATCCACATTTCTCCCGTGGCTTTACGACGGTGTTGAAGACGAACTCGGGGATTGCCTGTTCGTTTCCAGAGTCGTCCAATGCAAAGAACTCGTAATCGAGACCCTTGAAATAGTCGGTCATGAACTTGCGGTTCTCCTTCGCGCACTCGATGTAGGAAGCTGGCCGCACCTCGCGAAATAGCCTGCTGCCACCCTGCACTGCGAGCACCTCGGCACCTTCGACATCGATTTTCACGAAATCAGGGGCTTGCCAATGGTCCAGCAGCCAATCCAAGGTAACCGTTATCACTGGCTTGCACACCTCGGCTTCTCCGGCAGAGTTGCCACCTACACTCGTCAGATGGTTGCGGGCATGGCCCTTTTTTGGAATCAGCAATTCGAGAATTCCCATCTCGCCGGCTACTGCCGCACAGAGAATGTCAACTCTGGCGGCATGCGCCGGAAACCGCATCAGAGATCTTGATTGAATGTCGGCATAGCGAGGATCAGCTTCAAGGGAATAGACCTGCCCGCTGGCGCCGGCTCGGAGCGCGGCACAGAATGAAAGAATGCCCAGATTGCTGCCGATGTCCCACACCGTGTCATTCTCCCGGACGTATCTATCCACCACGAACATCAGGTCAGGCGCCGAGCGCCTCCAACCGGGAACCAGCAGACGGATGTCCGATCTCGACGTGACGCAAATGCTAGCGGATCCGAACTTTGCAGGGAGCCGTTTCTTGAAGATGAACGGTCCGGTGACTTTTCTCGCGGCCTTGACGATGCAATTGATCATGAAATTTGATTGATGTTGCTGATGAAAATGGGTGGCAGGAATCCGCTGGAATTCCGCTGGAATTCCGCCGGGTTCAAGGCCCCGGTCCGGAACCGACGCTCTGAAGAATCCGGTTGGCTCCCACCACGGTTGCTCCTGCGGGAACATCCTTGGTCACCACGGCGTTTGCTCCAACCACGGCGTCATCTCCAATCCTCACTGGACCAAGAATTTTGGCACCCGCACCGATGTAGACGCGATTGCCGATAGTTGGCGCCGCCATCACCCCGCCACGGTTGCCGATGGTGACCTGATGACCGATGACCACATCCTCGCCGAACTCCACCCCGCTGCTCACCACGATCCCGAACGGATGCGGCAAGAACACCGATTCCGGCAGCGCCAGCCCCAAATCGCAATTCAAATAGGCCGAATACAAGCGGAACAAGCCCGGCGGACGGCTCTTCGAGAGCCGGATCAGCCACCGGGCCAGGCTGCCGTTGGAGATATGTGGATCGTGAGGATGAATTCGTCGCTTCATGGCAATTTCAATCGCACATTCATTGCCGCAGCACCGTGCGCAACACTCCGTCCACCGACTCAGCGAAGGCACGCGGAGTGAAGAACCGCATGAATCCGTCCCGCGCTGCCAGCGCCAGCGCATGCCGTTCGGTCAAGGGCATCGCAGCCGCCCTCCGAATGGCCTCCCGAACCCCTTCCACGGTCGGCGAACCAATCCGTACCAAGCCGTCCTCCCACGGCAGATCCGCCGTCTCCGTAACCACTGGCACCCGCCCCAACGCAGTCCCGGCGACCAATGCCGTCGATTGCCCGGAATTCAAGCCGGCGTAAATCAGGAACGGACATGCGGCCGCCACCCTCCGCCGCACTGCAGCGAACCTCAAGCTCGGCCTCACAAAATGGATGTTGGGCAGAGCCAATTCGCTACGGTAGGCTGCCAATACATCCGGCTCGAGTGGAGTGTCCAAATACAAATGCAAATCCCGCTCCTGGGCGAAGGCCTCGATCAACAAGTCCAAGCCCTTTTGCACACACGCGATTCCGCCTTGATACAAAAAGCCCTTGCCGCTTCCCATCGGTTTTCGGATCGCCTCGGCGGCTGCGGGAGTGATGTAGGCCGCGTTGTTAATGCAGACCGCCGACAACCCGGCTTCAGTGTATTTCCGCGTTGTCATCCGCCCTAGCCCCACCACCAGACTGGCTCTGCCGTCCAAGGTCTGCTCGTCCTCACTGCGCAGCACGCGGGTGGGGCTTGGCAGATGTGGCAGACCGCGCCGCACTGCCAAGGCTTGGTAACGGCTTGCAGTCTGTTCCTCGAACCATTGCCAGTGGGCCGTCGTGGCGTATCGGATGATCGGGACCTCTCTCGCTTGCAGTTGCAGTAGCCGCGACACTGCGCTTCCCACATGAGCCACCACCAATTGATAGTCCCCGCGGGGCTCGAACAAGCCGTCCTCGTAATGCACGATGTCCGTCTCAAACCCTTGCCTGGCCAAGGCCAGGGCCCATTCGAGACTGGCACCGTGTGGATTGAAATACACTGGCAGCCGGCCCGCTCTCCATCCTTCAACAACTCCCGGGACAAATATCAACAAGGCCCGACCACGAGGCGCCGCTCCCTCCGTCGCCGGAAAACCGCACAGCGGCGGTGGTGATATCCTCACTGCGGGTCGCTTGTGGCGCGACCGCCACAAGTTGTCCAACCTCGCTTGCCAATAGTCGCACTTCATCAATCTCAAGATGCTGATGGTTGCCGGGAGTGAATGTAGGCCACCAGCGACTCCCGGTCCGGGAATTGCTGGCGCACCTTGGCAGGATTGCCGGCGACGATCGCGTAGTCCGGCACATCCTTGGTCACCACCGCGCCAGCACCAACCACGGCGTGGCACCCGATCGTTACTCCGCCCAGAATAACCGCGCCGGTGCCCACGCTGGCAAAGCACTTGACCCGGGTCTCCGGATGCACCACATGGCGATCAGTCCTTGGATAGCTGTCATTGGTGAACATCACGCCGTGACCAACGAAGACTCCTTCTTCAAGCGTCACTCCGGTGCAAATGAAACTGTGGCTCTCGATCTTGCAGTCCCGCATGATATGCACCCCTCGGGTGATTTCTACAAACGGCCCGATAAAGCAATTGTCCTCGATTACACATCCGAAGATATTCACCAATTCCGGATTGAATATCCTGACGTTCTTTCCAAGAGCCACATCGGGATCGATCATCTTTATGGTGATGTTGGTAGCGACAAGTTCGAGGAGACTTGGCACATGCTGGCCTCGTAGGCGTTGATCGCGCCGACCACCATGTCCAGAACCGATGGCTCCAGCTCAGGATACATCGTCAGCGCGAGCGCTTCCTCGCACAGTTGCTCCGCGACCGGATAGTCGCCGGGCTGGTAGCCCAGGTTTCGGGTGGCCTCCTGCAAATGTAGCGGCACTGGATAATAAATGTTCGTCTGAATGCCAAGGCTGTCCAGATGTGCGATGAGCGCTTCCCGGTTGCCGTGGTAGCGAGCGACGAACACATGATGATTCGAAACCACCTCTGACGGAATCGCTTGGAAGGTGAAACTTCCCGCATGCAGTTCGTTCTCGTAGCGGGCCGCGATGTCGCGGCGGCGGCGGTTCATATCGTCGAGCACGGGAAGTTTGACTCTCAAGATCGCGGCCTGCAGTTCGTCAAGACGGCTGTTCACGCCATGAAATTCGATGTGGTCCTTATCAACCATCCCATACATCCGCAATTTGCGCAGTCGCTCGGCGTGGACCGGGTTATCCGTGACCACGATGCCTCCGTCGCCGTAAGCGCCGAGGTTCTTCGTCGGATAGAAGCTGAATACGCCCATATCGCCGAATGCGCCCGCCTTGCTGCCGCGCAGAGTGGCCCCGTGCGCCTGCGATGCGTCCTCGATGATCGGTATTTCACCGCATACGCGCCGGAGTTCGTCGATGTCCACCACATTGCCGAAAATATGCACTGGCATGATCGCCTTCGTTCGCGGCGTGATCGCAGCCGCCACCTGATCCAGATCCATCAAGAACGTGTCCGGGCGGATGTCAACAAAGACCGGCGTGGCGCCGGAATCCACAATGGCAGATACCGTGGGAATCGCCGTGTAGGGTGTGGAGATCACCTCGTCACCCGCGCCCACACCCAAAGCCACCAGGGACAGCGTCAGCGCGTCGGTGGCGTTGGCCGTACCCACCGCAAAGCGGCAGCCACAGTATCCGGCGAATTCTTTCTCAAACGCGGCGACCTCGGAAGCAAGGATGTATCTGCCAGTGGGCAGCACGCGGTTGATCGCGTCTTGGACCGCCGCCGCAAAATACCGGTGTTGCGGTTCCAGGTCACATCTCCAAATCATTTTGTTACTCATGTCGTTGCTGGCTTGTCGAATTGATTACTGCTTGAACGGAATTCCTGAGTGGAGTTCGCGGAATCGAGCCGATCAGCGCTTCGATTTTGCTTCCACACAGGCAGGCACCACCCACGTCGATCGCCTTGATCTCTGCCGGCCAGTCCTCGATGGAATAGCTTCCCTTCCCCGCCAATTCGGTCAGGACTTGGATCAGTTCCTCGAGTTCGATGGAAGTGCCGGGGATGTTGAACGCCTGGAAGCCTCCCCAATCCGCCTCGCAAAGCCGTCCAACCATCACTGCCAGGTCAGGGGCATAGGTGAATTCGCGCGTTCTGCCCTTACCGTAGAGTTTGACCTCCTTGCCCGCCAGCGCATCCCGCAAGAAGCCCCCGAACAGCCCGATGTCCGGGCCACTCATCGGCAAGCGCTCGCCAAAGGTGTTTCCGATCAGTAGTGAGGCGGCGCTCGTGCCGGTGAGTTTGGCGAAGACCCGAAAATGCGCTTCTGCAGCCGCCTTGTGGATGCCCTGGACATCCACCGGAACCTGCGGCGTGTCCTCAGTAATGACTCGCATCACCGCATTGCCATATTGTCCGCGTGATCCCAGATACAACACCTTCCGGCATGTCGCGGCTTTCATGGACTGAATCAGCGCCAAATGGGACGCCACGTTCAGCTCCAGATCGTATCCCGGGTTGTCAAGGGCCAGGAGATGGCGCGTCCATCCCATGCAATCGATCACCGCGTCGCTGCCCGCGAGCAAGTCCGGCAGCACCGCACACGACTCTACCGGATCCGCATGGAGTGTTACGCCGCTCACATGCGCCAGATTCGCCGGATCGCCACCGGTCTCCAACATCAAACCGTCCACCACGGTCACGCGGTGGCCCTTGCGGCACAGCTCCTCCACAATGTGGCTGCCGATGAACCCCGCACCTCCCGCGACCAGAATATTCATAGGTTATTGGTTTGCCATATGGAAACAGTTACTGCGGCCCGTCTCAGTCAGCAGTTGTTTCCGTCGCGTAGAAGTTTTTCTGAAAGTCCTCCTGTGCCGATTCGTAATCATCCACGCGGCCGATATCAAGCCAGTAGTCCTTCAGATCATATTTGGTAACAAGCTGCCCTTCCGCCAGCAGTTTCAGGATCAATTGGTCCATGCCATAGTATTCATCCTCGGGAATGTGCGCGAAGATTCCGGGTTTCATCACATAGATGCCAGCTAGCGCGTGGGTCACGAGATTCGGCTTTTCCTCGATGCCCGTCACCCGGTCGCCGTCGAAGAAGATGTTTCCGAACGCGTAGGGCATGACGATTTTCTTGACCGTGATCGTCAGCAATGACTCACGGGCTGCCGCGTAATCGCGCAGCGCACTGAAGTCCACATTGCACAAAATGTCTCCATTCATCACCACGAACGGTTCGTCGAGCTGCTTCTCCAACAGCTTGAGGGGGCCGGCCGTGCCCAGGCGCTTTTCCTCACGGCTGATGACCAGGTTCACGCCATAGCGTGATCCATCGCCGAAGAAATTCTCGATGTAAGCGGATTTGTAATTGGTGGCGAGGAACACCTCCGTGACCCCGTGCTTGCGCAGGTGTTCGATCTGGATTTCCAGAACCGCCTTTTCGCCGATGGGAAGGAGGGGCTTGGGGATGACTTCGGTAAACGGCTTGAGCCGGGTGCCGAGACCGCCGGCGAGGATGACTGCTTTCATGTGGGAGGGACGTGTTAAAGTATGACTGCGGAAGAAATCCTCGCCGCAACGGGACGCAGCAAGTACCACCATGGGAAAGCAGATTCATGGACCGGTTGGTTGTGTTCTTAGCGTTCTCTCGCGGCTAAACCGTCGAGAGCCAGCACCGCCTAGATCGTGTATTTGTTAGAATCGTATCGATGGTGGTTTCCCCGGAACCATTCGATGGTTCTTGCCAGGCCAGTTTCGAGATTGGTCTTGGGTTCCCAGCCCAGCAGTTCTTTCGCCAGGGTGTTGTCCGCCAGCAGGCGCTCGACCTCGCTCTGGTGGGGCCGCAAGCGATCCGCCTCTTGAACGACCGGCACGTCCTTGCCCACCATACGGGCGATCAAGGCCGCCAGATCCCCGATGCTGATTTCACGGCCGGAGCCGAAACTGATCGTTTGACCAATGGCTGCGGGATCGAGTCCGGCGGCAAGGAAGCCATCGACCGTGTTGTCGACGTAATTGAGATCCCGCGTGGGGCTCAGCGAACCGAGCTTCACCACGCCATTGGTCAGGATTTGACTGATGATGGTAGGGATGACGGCGCGGGCCGACTGGCGGGGACCGAAGGTGTTGAAGGGCCTTACCGTGACACAAGGGAGATCAAATGAACGGTGGAAGGATTCCGCCATCTTGTCCGCACCGATCTTGCTGGCGGAGTAGGGGGACTGGCCTTGCAAGGGGTGTTTCTCGTCGATGGGCACGTAGAGCGCGGTGCCATAGACCTCGGACGTTGAAGTGTGGAGGACGCGTCCCGTGCCACAGCGGCACGCGGCTTGGAGCACGTTGAGGGTGCCGATCACGTTGGTGCGCACATAGGATTCCGGGGCGACGTAGGAATAGGGAATCGCAATGAGAGCGGCAAGGTGGAAGACGATGTCCTTGCCTTCGATAATCGTCTGCATGAACCCGGGATCGCAGATATCGCCAGCACCGATAGTCATCTCGTTCTTGAGATCCGAGGTGTTGAGCCAACCGTTGGAGCCGAGTGCGTTGTAATGGACCATGGCAGTCACCTTCGCTCCCTCGCGGACGAGTCTTTCGGCAAGATGGCTGCCAATGAAGCCACCGGCTCCGGTGACGAGGACGTGCTTGCTTTGGTAAGAATTTGGCATGAGTGAAGGGTGCTTGGGAACGCTTTGCCGCAAAGCAACGCAAGGCTCGCAAAGGGAAGAACAAGAGGGGAATCTGACTCTTGCGTTCTTTGCGTTCTCACGCGGCTATGATGCTGATTTTTTGCGTGTGTCGGCTGCCGCGGAAACCTCCCGGTAAATATCCAAATGCGCTTGGGCCACGACCTTGGGATGAAAACGCCTGTCGGCATCGTCCTTGGCCGCCGCGCCTAACTGCCCCCGCAGCTCAGCGTCTTGGGCCAGACGCGTCACTTGTCGGCGGATGTCGGCAGGATCGCGGGGATCGAACAATAAACCCGTTTCCCCGTCCCGGATCAGATCCGGAATGCCACCCACCCGCGAAGCCACCACGGGCACGCCGCCCGCCATGGCCTCGATCAACGCCATCGGACAATTCTCCTCCAAACTCGGCAACACCAGAAATCCCGACTCTACCATCTGTTTGCGGATGTCGCCCGACTCCAGATACCCGAGATGCCGGATCATCGGCAATTCCTCCAGTATCCTCTGGAACTCCGCGCTATACCAATGCCCATTCGACATCGCACCCGCGAATGCCAGCTCGCACATTCCGGAAGTCACTAGATCTCTGCACGCCTCGATCAGCGCCACCTGGTTTTTCCATGGGCTGATGTTAGCCACGCACAAGCCGCGCTTCCCGTTGGCGGGGACCACCCGCTCCGTGAAAAAGCCGACATCCACCGCATTGGGCACCACCCATGTCCGTCTCGCGCCGGACTTCACTCGGTCGCGGATGTAGCTGCTCAGGCAAACCACTCCATTGCAAGCTCCCACGGTCCAGCGTTCGAGCTTACGCGCCATCCAATAATAGCTTCCGAATTTGGCTCCGGTAAACTCCGCGATCCGACCCATGTGTCCGTGAATCGTAATCACGGCGGGTTTGCCCGAACACGCCGCCGCCATCGCGCACTCCCGCTCGGTTCCCTGCCCGTGCACCACCTCCACCTTCAATTCCGCCGCCAAACTCCGGACCGCGCCCACGCATCCCAAAAACAGGCTGCGCCCCCAACCCAGTCGCGGCACGACGGGTTGGTGAAACCAAATATTTGGCGCGAGCTTCTCTGGTGCCGCCATTACCCGCTTGGAGCATGACGCCACATGCACCTCCACCTCATCGCCGAGCGCTTCAAATCCCTGAAGAAGTGACACAATCGGCGAACTCAGCCACGGCTCTGGCATGTCATACAGGCCGCGGTGCTCGCGGTTATCGGTTGTGACTAACAGGATTCTCATTTCACCACAGTCTATCAATACCAGCCTGACAGTTTTCTGAGCCAATGCACGCAATGCCCGCGTATTGATCGATTCGACTCAAATGATGCGAATGCGTACTGCTCAGCCAGGTCCTGCAATTTCGCTGGTGTCGGTGGGAATCCAGCCAACTGCCTGCCAGCGCGTGTCCATGGGGCGGTTCTCAGCACGCAGCGCCCTGGATGGCGAAGTCGGCAATAATGCCCGTAGGTTTCATATTCGCTGAAGAGATTGGTGCCCTTGCCCCGCAGGTGATCGATCACGGTCCAGGCCCAACCATTGCCGAGCGGATTGCGTGACTCGATTTCACCGAGTAATTCCTTCAAAGTCCCCGCCTCGATCCACTGGTGCTGCGAGATGAACGATATTCGCTCCGCAGGCCGCTTGCCAAACAGCGCCTCGAAGGTCTCGAAATAGGGTTGATGGAACTCGGCGGAAGTCGTCAGCAAGGTCCGACCCTCCGCGTCGCGGAACTCCAGCGGTCTCAGCAAGATGGTGTCCGCGTCCCAAATCAGATATCCCTCGTCTGCGGCACAGGTGTCCGCGAAGGCCCATTTGAGAAACTGTTGAAAATACCACCCCGCGCCGACGGGGAAAAAGGGTAGAGGATGTTTTCTCAATTCCGCGAGTGTCATGCCGGGCACCATCCCATCCTCGTCCAGCAACGTCAGTCCGCTACCACAAGCGTTCCTAAACTGTCCAAAGTCGCCGCGCCGGGTGATGACATGGGGTGCCGCCTCCGGCAGGTTCCGAGTCAAACTCTCATAGGCCAGCCGATATACGGGCAGATCACGGACGATACATGGAGAGACTACTTTCATGTGTTGGCCTTCGCGCTGCCGGACGCAACCAGCGGAGCAGAACTGCATAACAGGCGTTTTCCGAGTGCGATCCCGGGTTTCTCCACCAGGCGGAAGGTCACCCAGGTGATGGCGTAAACCAAGGGCAGTGTTGCTCCTGTTAGCAGTGCGAAACGCTCAAGCGATGACCTCCCCGCAAAAACACCGGCATCCAGCAACACCCGAATAACGCACAACTGCACCGGCACATGCCACAAATACACGCCATAGGAGCAATCCGCAATGAAACCTACCGGACGACTTCGCAAAAGAATCGACACTTTCTTGACCAACATGCACCAAACTCCGCTCAGCACGGGCCTGCCACTCAGCCATTCCCACCCGAAAAATGCCGCCACTGGAAATGCCAGCCACTTGTTATGCCAGATCGCAACCGCAACTGAGGTGATCATGAACCACAGAAAACGCCTGCCATTACGCGGGTTGAAACAGGCTCCCGCAGCGAGCATACCGGTCAGGAACACCCCTATTCGTAGCGGCAGGAATGTAGGCATCGGGAACCAGCCCCATGGTCCGGCTGGCGCGAGCAAGCCGACCTGGATCCGATCCAAGCTCACCCTCCAGATCACCGTCAGCAACAGCACCGTTGCCACCCATCCCCACTTGCGGATGGCAAGCGCCAGAAACGGAAAAGCCAAATAGAATTGCATTTCCAGACCGATACTCCAGTCTGGCAGCGGGTTGTTTGAAGCCCACTTCGGGATGAGGCCGAAAAGGAAAGTGAAGTGCGAGAGCGCATTGCCCACACCCATTGAGGGATCCACCATTGATACTTCCGGCAACCGGTCCATCCACGGCGGAGGATATAGGCGGTGGTATTCCTCCACCCACGCGGAAAAAGGTTGGTGAGCAAGCAACACCGTTGACAGCACCAGCCAATACAGCGGTGCCATACGGAAAAACCGGCGCTGCCAAAACCGTCGCCAGGTTGCCATCTCCTCCCATCGCTCCTTCTTTTCCCGATCCAAATAATGCCATAGCATCAGGAATCCCGAAATAAAGATGAACACATCCACAGCCAGCCCGCCCGCGATGAATACCCCGTGCAACTGCTTGCCACAACCGGTCCAGAGCGCCGCATGGGACATCATTACCATCACGGGCATCACCCCGCGCAACAAATCCAGCACCGGCACCTCTGACTTACGGACTTCCATTTGTGATAGTTTGGCGGCCACCTCCACCATCAACGCCCCGCCACCTCATGGTAGATCTGGACATGCCTCCTCGCGACCACCGCCGGGTGATATCTCTCCATTGCCGCATTCCGGCCGGCGTGCCCCCAGTTCTCGAGTTTGTCGGAAGCCGCAAGCGCTTCACGGATCAACTCACGAATCCCAGCAGCGTCCAGCGGGTCGAAGGTCGCACCGGTTCTACCTTCCTCGATCAGTTCAGGGACGCCCCCAACTCGCGAGCCCAAGACCGGCACTCCCGCCGCCATCGCCTCCAGCACCGCCATCGGGCAGTTGTCCTCGATGGACGGCAGTATTAACAGTTGCGCCCTTGCCAACCATTTGCTCAGTTCTTGTCGGCCCACCTTGCCCTTGTGCTCGCACCAAGTCCGGTTCCGCTCGACGGCAGCACTGAAACGCCTGCCGTAGTTGCATTCCGATCCCTCCCCCAAAAATACCAGGCGCTGCGGACGCTCAATCACGGGGGATGCTGAAAGCGATTCCATCAATTCCACCTGCCGCTTCCACGGATGCACGTTGGCAACGCACAACGCCAAGCCCGGTTCGGGATTGCGCACCACACGGAAGAACGCCTCGTCCACCGCATTGGGCACCACCCAGGCCTTCTTCGCGTCCGCCGCCACCCTGTTCTCAGTGTAGTGATTGAGGGCCACCACGCCGGTGGCTTTCCGGACCGCCAAGCGCTCCAAACCTGAAGCCAGCCAATAATAGCTTGGAAATCCCGCTCCCGTAATTTCCGCGATCCGTGCCATGTGGCCGTGAATGGTCAACAAGCGCGGTCCCTTGGGAGCCAGCATCATCGAAACGGCGCAATCCCGCTCCGTTCCCTGCGCATGCACCACGTCCGGGCGGATCTTCTTCAGTACTCTCCTAACCGCCAACCCGCATCCGGCAAACGCCGTGCGTCCCCAGCCGATCCTCGGCACCACCGGTTGGTGAAAATAGCAGTTCGGACCGAGCTTCTCAGGTTTGACCATCGCCCGCTTCGAGCACGAAATCACATGCAACTCCACTAGGTCCGGAAACAGCGCCAAGCCCTGCAACAGCGCAGTCATCGCCGTGCCGAAAAACGGCTCCGGCAGCTCATGGGATCCCATTTGCTCGCGATTGTCAGTGGTTAGAAAAGCGACTTTGAGAGTATTCTTCATGCTGCGCAGCGGACAACTCAACGAAGTTTCGGTTATGGGATTCGCTGCTGATCAGGAGCTTCAACAGTAGGTTCCATCAAGGCGATCACGGAGTTGCCGTTGAATGGAAACCACCGTTTGAAAAGTCCGGTCTCCAATTTCAGCAGGGTTTTGACGCCGAAAACTCTTTTGCAGAGTTCGCTAACTACAGGCAGAATAGTCGCGTCAAAGCCCCATGAGATGATTCTCAGTCCGCAATGATTCTCGGCGAGATTCCTGAAGTGCGCGTGATCCCATGACTGAAGGTGACCTTCGTTCACCCGGCCGGACTCAACCCTGGGCTTCCTCAGATTACTGATCAGTCGGAGGTTCGGCACGGCGGTGAGCACATAGCGGCGAGCAGCGCGTCCGAGCATGGTCAGCACCTCTTTTGGATTGTCCACATGCTCCAATACATGGAAGCAGGTGACGACATCGAAAGATGCCACCCCCACCTGGCTTGCGGGGTCAGCGAGGTTCAGGAGTTCCGCATCGCCCTTGGAGCGGGCGATCCTAACGCATTCCGGATCCACATCGAGCCCGCACGGTTTGATCCCGTAGGCCGTGGCGTATTCCAAGGTTTCGCCGCGTCCGCAGCCGTAGTCGAGCAGACTCAAGCCATCAAGCACCCCGGCGTGGGATTTGAGCAAGTCCAAGGCCACGCGCTTCCAGTGATTCTCGAAGAAATGGTTGCGGTCTCCGGCCTCGTCAACGGAATAAGGCAGATGAATTGAGCGGGGCCTATGGTGGGTCATGGGGAAAATGAGGATGCTAGGATACCGCCGGGGATTTCACGCCTCGAACGGAGGCGAAGACGAGTCGCCAGGAGAGGGGGGTGAGCACGGCGAGGGCCAAGCCGGCACCAAGCGCGAGGTGGAGCAACGACGACTCATGGGGGAGGAAGGTCGCGAACGTCCGCAACAATGTCCACATCCCCATCCCCAGCAGCAGGCCACCCACGGCATGGAAACCCAGCAGCAAGGTGTGTCTCCGGCCAAGGGCGAGGTATTGGCCGAACTTCGACCAGGCATAGGGCAGACGGAGCAGCCCGCTGATAAGCAGCGAGGCGAGCAGCATGCCAGGTATCCCGTGGGTGGGCAGTAGTATCATGGCGATCGTCACGAACAGCAGACCTTCTCCGAGCATCAAGACCGGCATCCAGCCGACCATCTTGGTGTGCAGCACGAAATCCGTGACGCAGCGGACCAGCAGCGAGAGATAGATGCCGGTGCCCATGAGCAGGTCGTTGATGCCTTCCCACCGGATGGCATCCCGCGTCCAAATCGACAGGAATACCGGATTGATGGCCGCGACAACGCCAAGCGCCCCCCCCCCAATGTAGGCTGTCGCCAGGAAAATCCTGGTGAAATGAGTTATCAGCTCTTCCTTGGCGCCATCGACCATCAAATGAGACAAGTAGGGAATGCGGTAATCCCACAGGCGTGAAAGCGCTTGCAGAACAATCTGGAAAAGCTTGGGAGCGGTGACCCAGACGGCGGCACTCGCGAGGCCCAGTTGTTTCGAAACCAGCACGGTCTGCGTCATCGTGAGCAACAGCCCCCCGAGGGTAAGTGCGAACATTCCGGCACCAAAGCCCGCCAACCTCCGCAACATCGGCAGGTCCAGCCTCGTGCGGATCATCCGCAGGGGAAATCGGGTGAGGCGCACCGCCAGCCAAATGTGGAGCATCCCACCTAGCAACGTAACCCCCACCTTCGACCAGGCGAGGGCATAAATGCCCCAGCCCTCCAGCAGCAGTAGCCAGAAGGCAACGAACTCAAGCACTGAGAGAAAAGCGCTGACCCAGTTGCAAATATCCAGCCGTTGAGTGGCATACAACCACGCCGCCACCACTTTATAGAGGAACCTCAGGAACGTGGCAAAACCCAGCATGACCAGCACGTTGCGGAACGCTATTGCATCCGTGCCAGCAAGCCCAAACAGCCCGGCTCCAAGCAACGATAGCCCCCCAGCCGCGAACAGAACCAGAAGGCCCTGCCAGAGGAAGATCCGGAAACCGGTACCAAGGCATTTCGCCAGATTGTCCGTCATCGCCTCCGCCACAAAATCGATCAGATAGCGGGCGAGGGCGCCGTTCATTCCCATATCCAGCAATTGAAGCCAGATTGCCACCTGGGCGACCAGCGCCCAAAGTCCGAAGCCCTCGTTGCCGAGATACTTCAGGGCGAGTGGCACTTGGACAAGCGCCAGCACGATCTGCAGGACCATCATGACATAGCCGCTCGCAAGTGTGGCGATATAACGATCCTTTCTCATCCTGATCAGTTTTCAGTCCGCTTGGGGGACATCCCGTTCGTTCGTGGGCGACTCAGGAAGACGCCGCCTCAATCTTCGCCGCATGCAAACCGGTGTGGGGCAGCCTGCTGGCGGCCCTGCTCCACGCCGGCAGCGGCAAACTCCGCTCCAACAGCCGCACCATCGCGGAGCCCATCAGCAAAGCCAGACTTGCGGACCTGAAGTCCCCGAAAATAAAGACGAAGTAGAAAGGACTCCAAATCAGCGGAATCCCTATCAGCAGAGCCAGCGGATGCCATTCCGTCCCCCGGCACCGCATGATCTGCCGGTGGGCGTGAACCGCCAGGCGGAATTGAAATAACAAAATCACGATCAGGCCCACATAGCCCACCACCCGAACGGAACTTACCGGACCGCTGTGGTAGTCACCATTGGCCAGCACCGCCTGCCGGTGCAAGTCCCAGCCAGTGACTCCCAGTCGATTGACGGAGCCAACCGCAGACGCCAACTGGTAGGCGAGTTCCTTCGCAGTGAAGCCCAAACCATCGCCGACATACTTGTTACTGATCCAGCGATCCGTGAAGATGACCTCCTTCCAGATCTCCACGCGCCAGTCGGTGGATCCCTCGGCATCCCTGACATACCGCTCCTGCCAGGTTCCTGGAATGAAACTGAGGGATCTTTGGACATTCGGAGGCAGGGGATAGACGACGTTCAGCAGCGCAATGCTGGCAATCCCCATCGCCAGAATGAGCCCCGAGGCTATCAGATGAGGCAACCCGCCACGGTAGGCGATTCCCACAAAATACGTCAGCAGCAGTCCCATCACCCCGGATCGGAAGCCGCCGTAAGCCACGCACGCCAGCGAGATGAGGATCAGCAGCAGCCAGGGCGGCTGCAACGCGGCAATCAGGGGCTGCTTGAACGCGCAGATCCACAAAGACAGTTTCTGCCCGTAGATGGAAACCGGCAAATCCCTGCCTGCCGCTCCTTGATCCACCACGGTTCCATACTTGGCGTATCCCCCCTCCGCCAGGTTTTGATAGGTCGCCCCGGTGTAAAAGGCCACCACGGGAAACACCTTGCCTAACAGCGCCACTCCCAGATTGACGAAACTGCCAAGAATCGAAAGCACCAACGCTTTCCTGAGATCCCCAGGCTCCACGGTCATGCCCGCGAGCAACACCGCCGCAGCCAAGGCCAAGATATAAAGAGCATAGGGTTTGCCTCCGACCGTGGTACCCCCGAACAAACTCACACCCACGGGGTTTCTGACGTACACCTGAAACACCATCAGCGAGAGAATGATTATCCAAATTTCCAATTCCGTGAGCGATAACCGGAAGCTGAGGCGGCGCATGGCCAGCAGCAGCACGGAGAACCCCAGCACCAGGATCTGGGCGAGCATCATGGTGCTGGGCAAGCCCGGGATGCGGAGGGTTAGATCAACCGCGCCGAGGAACGGGATCAACAACCAGATTCTCCTCCCCATGAGAACGCACACCACCAACACACTGCCGCCCAGCACCCACGAAATCGCCTCGGTCTGGGCGGTGGCCGCGGCCATGCCAAGATAAAGGGAGCAAAACACGGCGATGGTCGCCACTATGATGACTTTTAACTTGCTGGAATCCATGGCTATTCGAGTAAACGGGGGTGGCGGATGAGGTGGCGAAAACGCTGTCCGGGGCACCCGGACAGCCAAGTGAGCCCACAGTGGCAGTGGCTACTTGACAGTCTTGAGTTCAAGAACTCCGATGAAGAAACTACCGAACAACAATTGCACCCCCATCACCACCAGGGTACAGGCGGGAATAATCCGGCGCAAATTGTCGCTGTAGGAGAGCCCGCAGAAACCGGCCTGCTGCCAATCCAGAAATGCCAACCCGAAGCCCACTGCTCCCAGCAAACTCATGATGAGCCCAAGGAAAACCCCCCACTCGAGAGTGAACACCTCCAACATGCGCCGGAGCCTGGTGTTGGGCGGCAGCAGTCCCTCATGCTCGGCGAACACCCGCGTGAACACTCCGAACTGAACCAGTTGAAAGCCGACCAGGAGACCCATGGACGAGACCATCATCGTGCCCACATCAAGCACCGCTCCGCCGAAGATCATCTGCCCGCTGGTCAGGAAGGATAGCGAGGCCAGGCCCGACAACCCGAGGACCAGGCCCGGTATCAGAAACAACCATCGTGGACTGAACAGGAGCATGAACCGCAAATGCCGCCAGCCATCCCGCCAACTCCGAAGATGCGGGGGTCTTGACCGACCGTCCGGGTGCAACGTGGTCGGAACCTCGGCGATCCGCAATCCCTTGAGCGTGGACTTAATCACCATTTCCGACGCGAATTCCATCCCCGTGGTGCGCAACTCCATCCTCCCGTAGGCCTCCTTGGTGAAGCCCCGCAGCCCACAGTGGAAGTCATGAGCCGGACAGCGGAACAACAAGCGGCCGATGAACGTCAGCACCGGATTCCCGATCCAGCGGTGCTTCCACGGCATGGCACCGGGCATCACCGTGCCGCCACCCGAGGGTAGGCGACAACCGATCACCAGATCATAGCCCTCGCCGAGCTTGGCAATGAATGGGGTGAGGTTCGAAAAGTCGTAGCTGTCATCCGCGTCCGCCATGATCAGCCATTTGCCATGAGCACCCGAAATGCCCCCGCGCAGCGCGTTGCCGTAGCCCTTTTCCATCACCGGCACCACCCGCGCGCCCTCCCGCACCGCGATTTCCCGGGAATCGTCAGTGCTGCCGTTGTCAGCAATGACCACCTCTCCCGGAATTCCTGCTGCCGTGATCGATTTCAAAGCCTTCCGGATACAAAGGGCCAGGGTTTCCGCCTCATTGAGGCAAGGCATGACAACAGAAAGTTGGATGATTTCACTCATGGTTGAGGCAGGGCGGGGTGTGGGGTTTCAGATGAATCAACGGGCAAGGGTGATGGCAAGCGAGCCACCCACCATTCGGAAGGCGGAGCTTTGACGAGAAGCTGCAGTTCGGTTCGGAAAACCACCTCACCGCCCACCGTGCCGAGCCATTCGACGGGTTCCACCCCCATCACTTCCTTGAAACGATAGGTGTTGATCACGAGGTGACTCACCCCGTCCGCCCGCACGGATGCGGCAGTTTCACCAGGGAACACATGCCGCAGCCTGCGCTTCAGATACGGCTTCCATAGCGGCAACTCAGCCGTGATGCCAAAACTCAGGAATCCGACCCGCGTTGCCTCGCCGGGTAAAGCGTCCCGCAGCACCCCCAACCCGTCCGCCCTGTCCGCATAGACCGCGTAGCCGCTGTGTGCCCGCTGGATCACGCCGGAATCCGTGCCAACACCAAACCTGCCGAAGAACCACTGCGCCGGCCACAACGGCCGGGATGGAGTGATGATCACCATCACCATCGCCGTGCCGACCGCAGCCAAGGCCGCCACTTTCCACCACCTCGTCCGCACTAACCGGACATGCCCGGTTCCTAACAACAGGATGCCGGCAAGAAACGGATAATAGGGTGCGATGTGACGCCCCACCGTGGACATTCCAGCCCGGCTGAAATAGGCCGCAAGCGCGATCCCGAACAGCCCCGCCAGCAGCCATCTTGGCGTCCTCCCTGCCGCAACCCGGCCCACTGCCATCCCCCGCCCGAGGCACCAAGCTGCTGGCACCGAAACAAGCAGCAGCATGGTCACACCCATGCCCAAGCTCGCGCCTTCCTCCCCAGTGAAGTCCGGTAGTATGAACCGCGCCCCTGCCGGCTCGAAACTCCCCTCCATCCGCTGCAGGAAGGCTGGCGGAAAGAGCGAAACGAAAAAGCGGTTCCAGGCTCCCGCCATGGGAAATACCGGCGGCACGAAATTCTGCAGAGTGGCATTGATGGTGTTGCCAACCATGCCGATCAACGGCTCGACACTGCCAAGTTTGCGGTCTTCGGCCGCAGCTCCAGTCCAGTCTCCACACTTCGCCACATTGATTGCGGCAGTGGGCAGAAATGACGCGATCCCCCCCCCAAGCAGCAATACGCACGTCGCACGCCATCGCGCCACTGCCGGTTTCCACATCCCGAAAAACAGCACGGCAAACGGTAGCAGCAGCGGAAGTGTCGTGGGCTTCACCGCGGTCATCATTGCGCACGACAGCAGCGCCATCGCCAAACTGGCAAATCCCCCACCTCTCCGCCACCGGAACCCGAAATCAAATGCTGCCACCGCAAACAGCGAGGTCATCATGTCATTGCCTACACTGGCCGCCTGCAGCACGAAACAATAGCCTGCGGGCAACACCCACATCCACACCGCTGCCACCCGCCGCGCCACTCCAAAACCACGCATGAGACCGAAGATCGCCCCGGGCATGAACAGAAAGCACACCAGGTTCAGCATGAATATCAACCGGTCGGTCCGCAATATCCCTATCATCGGGAGCAGCCACCACTCAAACCCGGTCGACCGCGTGTTGAGGTTGTTCTTGATCGTCGGAATCCATTCCCAGTGGCCCGCCATCAACCAGTCGCACACCCGCGGCAAGCGATAGATCAACGCGTCAAAATTGTTAGGAGGATGCCCCAGCCCGCCCACCAGCGAGAGCAGTCCCAACAGCGCGAACACCGCCGGTAAGGGCCGTACCAAACGCCGCCGCCACCGGACCATGCACCGCCCTCCAGGAAGGGTCGGCCGCCCCAAGCCGGCCGCACGGGCCAACAACCACCAAACCAGTGGAATCGCCACCACCAGGCCGACCGCATGCAACTGACCGACTAACGAAAGCGCCCAGCCCGCGACGTTGCACGCCACGGCGAACAGAATCCAGTGGGCCAGCCGGAGCATGCCCGGAGGCAAGGGACGATGGCAAGCGCTCATGAGCAAGCGAATCGAAAGGACGGGTCAGCGCTTGATGCCGACCACCACATACTGAGTGCCAAATGGCAGCGCGGAAAGCAACCGCTCCGCCGGGCGCAACGCCTTCAGGAATGCGGGGAAGATGAAGAGAAACCGGGTGGCGACCACCTGAAAGCCGGCTGCTCGCATGCGCCGCCTCGTCTCCGGTGGCGAGAGCGTGATTGCATCGCGGTCAAACCGGCACCGGCTCATCACATAAAGAGTGGCCGGATTCCACGGATTATTCTCGAACAGCGCGAACACGCCCCCCTGCCGCAATGACCGGTGAACATATTCCAACGAGCCCTGCCGCTCAGCCGGAGGAATGTGGTGAAACACCCCATTGCAAATCGCGATCCCAAACGCGTCCTTCCTAGGCTCATCAATTGCCTCGAAGGCCGTGGCTCCATCCCCGAACTTCTCACCGGCCACCTTCAGAGAATCCCCGGAGACATCCACTCCCAGAATCGTGTCCGGTTGGAGACACTCCCGGATGAACGGCGTGGCTGATCCCGTGCCGCAGCCGAAATCAAGCACGGCAGCCACCGACAGCCGCTGCTTACGCAGCCACCCGGCCAACCACCACATTCGCCCGCGGGCGAAATAATTCTTGTCCTCGCCCGAGACGCTCAGCGCCCGCCCGAGATCCTCATCATAGGACTCCGCGTAACTGTCAAAATAAGAATCGTTCTTCATCGCCACAATTTCGCTTCCTCACAACCTACATGGCGGCGTCATCCTGCCGGGGCTTCCAATGCGTGAGACCACCGCAAGTTCCCCGCGTCCGGTCAGGGTTTCTGGACAAGTTCGCCGTTGGTGACGAATACCGGCTGCAACTTGGGATCGACAAGCTCTCCCTCTGGTGCCCCGGTTGGCCCGAAGCGCTTTTCCACAAAGGCGGTGAACTTGAGGTGCTCGACTTCCAGATCCCCAAGCACTACATATTCCCTGCCGGCCTCGATCAGCTTCCTCCCTTCTGCCAGGCACAGGTACAGCAGCAGGTTCCGCGTGTCATTGCTGGACTCGGCCACCACCTCCTCCAGAACCCACTTCCCGGCCACCTCCAACTTACGACCTCCAATCGGTCCGCCCTGGCCGTGAACGAACTGCAAGCCGGACAGCACCTTGTTCGTGCGGGGCACAAAATAACGGCACGCCACCCGGTACGTTCCTTTGGCACTATTTGGCGGCAGAATCGCCCCGCAATGCCCGAGAGGATTTACCGCCTTCGGCTTGAAGGCCAGTCTAACGCCATTCGCCTTATCGACTTCAAATTTGAAAGTTACATCAATGTCATAAAATATGAGCCCCCCGACCTCTTTTCCGTCGAAGACCTGATGATAAGCAAGGTACGGATCCACGGTGTAGCCCTTTGCACCGACGAATTCCCCGAGCACCTTGGCCTTGGTGTCGCCAAGTTCCTTGCCATCGCCGGATTTCTCGCGGACGTTTTCGATCGGGCTGTCCATGCTGACCTTGCCGAGCCGATCATAAAACACCAGCACCTCCAGGTTGTCTCCGTAGCGCCGCAACTGGAGTGCCGCGCGGGGTTTACCACCGACCCCGCCAAGTTTGAGCAGGTCGCGGGCGGCAAGGAGATCCGGTTCCTGCTCCAGTTGCGTGCGAAGCTCGCGGACCGCGACCGCGTCGTTGATCTGGCCGACCTTGGTGAGTTCAACTTCGCGGGCCTTGAGCGAGGCTTCCATCTTGTCGGCCAAGCCGCCCAGGGTAGTGGCATGGGTCTTGAGGACTTGCTGGCGGTTGTCCAGATACTTGGCCCGCATGGACTTCAACTCACCTGCGGCGCTATCGACCAGCGGGGGCAGATTGGCTGGGGCCGCCTTAATTGCTTCGATCTCCCGATGAATCGGCAGGGCGGTCTCCAGCCTGCCGGCGGTCTTGGTTTTCTCCAAGAGTCGCTCGAGCGCAGCAAGGTAGGAGGCATTGAGTTTCCCGATCTGTTCGTTTCGCAATGCCGTAGCCTGGTCACAGCGCTCGTCGAAGCTCTGGCGGAGCTTCTCCAGCGACTGCGCGGGGGCAGCCAGCGTGCTGAGACTGATCAGAAATGGAATGAGGAGGCGCATGGCAAAGAATAGACGCAAGACCGCAAGACGCAAGATGAAGAAGATGCGCGGGACCATGCACGGCGTGCTGGTGTTCTTGGTCTTCGTAACCGTAGTGAAACAGGCCATCGTCGAGCGCTCACGGAAGGTGGGCATCTCGCCCACCTGACCATGAGCAGGCGCAAGGTGATGAGCGAAGCGCTTATCTCTTGCGCTGCTCATGGTCCAATGCGGGCGGACGTCCGAGTTCCGTGAGAACGCCCGCGCAGCTTGGCCCCTGGGCTTGAGCCAAGTCGTTGGCCCGCTGCCACGCCGCGGAGAGGCCGTGCGTGCGGACCTCCTCCTCGAGAAAAGCGGTGTCCAATTCGGCACCAGCCTCCGTGAGGATCGAAGCGATGTCTCGCAGGTGTTTTTCGGAGCCGCCCTCCCGATAGAATTCGAGTTTTCTCAAGATGATGTATTCTGGCGGAGCACAGACCACCTGCCGGCCATCGATTTCCAGGCGCACCATGTGCTGGAATGCCCAGCGATGGAGCGGGTCCGCGCCAGCCAGATAGACGTCGGCCTTCAACATGGTTTCAAGATGGATGATGTTGAAATGCCCCCGCAGCATGCGTACCCGTTCGGATTGGATGACTTCAGACGGCGGGAGGTAGTAATCGGTGTCCGGAAATGCTTTGGTCAGGGTGGCCACGTCGTTACTGTTGATCTCAAGGATCAGATCGATATCGTTGGTGAGTCTGGGTTCGCCATAGATCATGGCCGCGACCGACCCGGTGACGAGGTAGCGCAGGCTGGCTTGTTCGAGCGGTTCGATGAAAATGGCGATGAGTTCAATCATGCAGCAGGAAGAAGCGGAGATTCAATTCGCGACGCAGGCGTTCTTCCGTCCAATCCTGATGTTGGCGCCGCAGGCCGGCGAGCTTGACCATGCGGGCGGTCGCGTAGAGCCGCGAGGCGATTGCAAGCTTCTGTTTGGGGGCGAGCTTGGAAATGGCTGAAGAGCGGGGCATGGGCTCGTTGGAATGCGGCGAGACCCGGAGTTTGGGCAGGGCGGCCGGATTTCACTTCAATGGCGGTGAGACGCTGCGGCGTGGTCACGATGAAGTCCACTTCGGCCTGCCCATCCCGCCAGTAGTGGATCTCAGTGGCAAGCCTTGGAAGATGGTTGAGAAGATGGGCTCCAACGGCATTTTCAACCAACACAGTCGTTTGACGCTCTCCGACCATCCCCTGACTTTTTGCACCTCGTCGAGAACCAGCAAAACGGGTCGTTGGGGATGGGCCTGAAACTTGGAACGGGCGAAGAGCCACTGCGCGTCGATCCACTCCCCGCCAGGTGGCAACGGTGAATCGGCGGCGGCAAATCCATGCGGTGCCGGATACTGTGCCGCGATTTCCAGCGCGGCGGTAGTCTTTCCGACTTGGCGAGGTCCGGTGATGATTTGAATGAGCGAACGCGGCACGCTAAGCGCCTTCAAGACCTCAGCGACAATGCGGCGGTGGAAGTTCAGGCTTCGCTCCGTCATTGCGGGGCGGGGCGGCGGTCATCAGGCGCGATCCGTGACTTGAAGCGTGCCCGGAGCAGGCGGACGCCGAGGACGGCGGCCACCAGGATGGCGATTCCGGTGATGGCCACGCCCACCCGTCCCTCGAAGATGGCCCCCCCGGTAAGCACGATGCCGACGACGAAAATGCCATTGATAGGCACCGAAATGAGCAGGTAGGGAAGGAAGGGCACGGCGAGCAGACCCAGGAGATAATTCTGCACGAAAAGCGGCACCCCGGGGGTCACGCGGAGGAGCACCGCAAGTCGGAGCCGGTCGCCATGGCCCATGGTCCGCCAACGGTCCCAGCGGGTTCCCAAGACCCGGGCGATCAGGCTGCGCGCGGGACCCGCTGCCAGCAGATAGGTCCATGACATGTTCAGGAACATGGCCACCAGCGCCAGAGCACAGCTCCTCCAGTCGCTGCCCCAAGCCGCGCCCGCCAGGACGAGCAAGGCACTCGCCGGAAAGCCGAAGCCGGGAAGAATCACCAGCGCGGCGAAAAGAACGGCAGGATGGGTGCGACAAACATCCAGGATATGGTCCTTGGCCCGCCATAGCATGCCAACGGCGTCCGGCCCGAGAATGAGCCAGCCCACGCACGCCATCAAGGCCCCCGCGAGGATGAGGGCCACCGCCCAACGGGCTTTGAGGGAAAGAGCCTTGAACATGAAACTGAGAATCCGCAAAAAAGACGCTACCGCCCTTGGTCGCATCCGCCGCCACCGGCGAAAAACCATAAGGATTGATTTGAAATTCCTGAACGGTGCATCCCAGCCGGAACGCGGCGGCTCGAACCTAGCATCAAACGCATTTGGTTCAAGAAAAAATGAACAGCATTCCCTCAGACGATCATGCCTGCGGCAACGGTTTCGTTGGTGCCAGGGTCAATGAGAATGAAGGATCCGGTTTGGCGGTTGCGGCGGTAGGAATCGTAAAACAGCGGAACCGCAGCCCGCAGGCTGATGCGCCCGATGTCGTTCATCGCAAAGCCATCCACGCCCTCGATCTTGTGGAGGGTGTTGATATCGACATGATACCTGACATCCCGGACGACGGCCTGGGTTTCCTGGGTGGTGTGGCGGAGCATGAGCTTGGCCCGCGGCGGCATCGCGCGGGGGGAAAACCAGCAGATCATGGCCTCGAGGTCCTGCCCGACCTGCGGCGGGTTGTTGGCCTTCACCAGCATGGCCCCGCGGGAAATGTCGATTTCATCCGTGAGGGTGATGCAGACGGATTGGGGGGCGAAGGCCTCGTCGAGGTCACCCCCGGGGCCGTGAATGGCCTTGATGCGGGAAGTGAAACCGGACGGCAGCACCGTGACGGCATCCCCGGGCTTGAACACTCCCCCCGCGACGCGGCCGGCATAGCCGCGGAAGTCATGCCACTCGTCGCTCATCGGCCGCACCACCCATTGCACCGGGAAGCGTGCTTCCACATGGTTTTCCTCACCGCCGACATAGACGTTCTCAAGATGATAGAGCAGGGTCGGCCCGTCAAACCATGGCATGTTTGCGGACTTATCGACGACATTGTCGCCATTCAGCGCGGAAATCGGGATGAAGGTGATTTCGACAATGTTGTCGAGGCGCGACGCGAACTCGCGGAAGTCCGCGATGATGTGCCTGTAGTCCGTCTCGGCGAAGCCGACGAGGTCCATCTTGTTGACGGCGACGATGAGGTGCTGGATGCGCAGGAGGTTGGCGATGAAGCTGTGGCGTTTGGTCTGCTCGATGACGCCTTTGCGGGCGTCGATGAGGATGATGGCGAGATTGGCAGTGGATGCGCCGGTCACCATGTTGCGGGTGTATTGGATGTGGCCCGGCGTGTCGGCGATGATGAACTTGCGCTTGGGGGTGGCAAAGTAGCGATAGGCAACATCAATGGTGATGCCCTGCTCGCGCTCGGCCTTGAGCCCATCGGTCAGCAGGGCGAGGTTGACGTTCGCGTCGCCACGCCGGCGGGACGATTCCTCCATGGCTTCGAGTTGGTCCTCAAAGATGGCTTTGGAATCGTACAGCAAGCGGCCGATCAGGGTGGACTTGCCGTCATCGACGGAGCCGGCAGTGGTGAAGCGCAGGAGATCCATGATCGTTAGAAATACCCCTCCTTCTTCCGATCTTCCATGGCGGTTTCCGAGCGTCTGTCGTCGGAGCGGGACCCGCGTTCGGTTTGCCGGGAGGCCGCAACCTCGGTGATGACCTCGTCGATGTTAGAGGCGGTGGAGACCACGGCCCCGGTGCAGGTGGCATCGCCGATGGTGCGAAAGCGGACGACCCGGCGGGTGACCGCTTCGTGATGCTGGGGCTTGAGGAATGGGGTGACGGCCAGCAGCATGCCGTTGCGTTCGATGACCTCGCGGGGGTGGGCAAAGTAAATGGAGGGCAACGGGATGTGCTCGCGTTTGAGGTACATCCAGATGTCCATCTCGGTGAAGTTTGAGAGCGGGAAGATGCGGAAGTGTTCGCCGTGATTCATGCGCCCGTTGAAAAGGTTCCAGAGTTCCGGGCGCTGGTTCTTCGGATCCCATTGTCCGAAGTCATCGCGGTGGGAAAAGAAGCGTTCTTTGGCGCGGGCCTTTTCCTCGTCCCGGCGCCCGCCGCCCAGGCAGGCGTCGTATTGATGTTTCCCGATGGTATCCAGCAAGGTGACGGTCTGCAGCTTGTTGCGTGAGGCGCTCGGACCTTTTTCTTCAACCACGCTCCCGGCATCAATGGATTCCTGCACCGAGCCGACAATGAGCCGGGCCGCCAGCAACCCGACAAACTCGTCACGATAAGCCATCGTCTCGGGGAAATTATGCCCGGTATCAACATGGACCAGAGGAAAGGGCATGCGGGCCGGCCAGAAGGCCTTGCGGGCCAGCCACGCCATCACAATCGAATCCTTGCCTCCCGAAAACAGCAGCGCCGGATTCTGAAACTGCGCGGCGGTTTCGCGGAGCACAAAGATGGCTTCGGCTTCAAGTTGGTCAAGGTGACTGAACTGATAATTGGGCATGGAGCAAGGTGGCAAGGGCCAAACCGGCCGCAGTCAGCAAACCACGGTGCCGCCGAAAATACGGCACCAGCCACCCTCGGTCAAAACAACAACCGGTGGGTAGGGTCGGCTCATGATGGATGGATGTGTTGAAGCAGTCACAAGGATGGATTGAGGTTGATTCGGTCGCGAATGGCTTCGAGCAGTTCAAAGGCGGCGTCCTCGACGCTGGTGTTTTCGGTATTGAGGACGAGGGCGGGATTCTGCGGGGGTTCAAACGAGCCGTCCTTGCCGGTGAAATGGGCGATTTCACCCCGCGCGGCCTTGGCATAAAGGCCCTTGACGTCGCGTTTCTCACAAGTCGCGTAGGTGGCTTCAACATAGACCTCGAACAGATCCTCGCCTAACAAGCCGCGGGCAAGATCGCGGAGTTCGCCACGCGGGGTGATGGCAGAGACGAAGGTGATAATCCCCTGGCTGACGAAGACTTTCGCCACTTCCGCCATGCGGCGGATGTTCTCGAGACGGTCTTCGTCGCTGAAACCGAGGTTGGCATTCAGGCCGGTACGAAGATTGTCTCCATCCAGAATGACGGTGGCGTGACCTTGATTGTACAGCACCCGCTCGGCGGCATTGGCGATGGATGACTTGCCGGAGCCGGAGAGCCCACAGAGCCACACGACGATGCCGCGCTGGCGCAGCAGGACCTCCTTGTCGTGGCGCTTGAGAAAACGATGGAATTCGGAATGGATGTGCATGGGAAAAGTTTGCATGTCGGCAGGGTGCGTCGGCCTCGGGCCGCCCGGGTGGGCGGGGTCAAGGCGCGGCACGGGGCCTGCGGAAGAAAACGCTGAAACCGGCAATGCGCAAAGAAAAAATCGTTGAGCAGAACCCTGCTTGGAATTTCAGCTTCCCCCCATCAGCCTTTGCGATGGTGAAAACCTCCAAGCCGTGGCGCCTGAGGGCGGCGGTGGCTGGAATCGTCCGGCCATCAAAGAAGTGGGCGGCTTGAGCATCAGGGCATAACTGCGGGCAAGATCCCACGGGTGGGTCATTGGGCTGAAGACATGCCGTGTTTCAGCCGCGCGTCTTGTCGCGGAGAAAATGATAGAGAAACAGGGAATTGTAGGTCAGGTAGCGCTGGCCCAGACGCCGGGGTTCCATGCACAACCGGTATAACCATTCCAG
The DNA here is from genome assembly GCA_026397725.1 of Verrucomicrobiota bacterium. Classification (GTDB taxonomy): domain Bacteria; phylum Verrucomicrobiota; class Verrucomicrobiia; order Verrucomicrobiales; family Akkermansiaceae; genus Luteolibacter. The sequence continues at coordinate 120,943 of JAPLUI010000228.1, forward strand.
CCCCATCCGCTGCAGCACTGGCGGTGCCTGCCGCACCTCTCCGGCATGAAACGCGAAGGCCGCCCCGATTCCGAAATAAACTCCCGGCGGGAGCCGGTCCTTATGCGCGGCGATCCAATGCTCTTGTCGCGGACAACCGAGACCGACCCAGATCAGATTGGCACCGGACTCGCGGAGCTTCTGGCAAATCCGGTCAAACTCATCCGCTGGCCATTCACCGAATGGCGGGGCATGCGTGCCGGCAATGACAGCGCCGGGACACCGCGACGCAAAGGCTTGCGTGAGCTTGGCCAGCGTGGCCGGTTTTCCGCCTAACAAAAAATGGCGCAAGTCCCCCACCCCGGCACTGGCCTTGAGCGTTTCCAGCATCAAGGTGGGACCGTACACGCGGTCGGCAAGTTTGTCGGCCGCAGCCAGGCGGGAGTTGAGCACCCATACCAAAGGCATGCCATCGGGACAGATCAGATCGAAGCGCCCCATGGCTTCCCCAAATGCGACATCCGAGCGGGCCAGCGCGGCCACATGGGTATTGGCCGCTTCAACCGCGTAGGCGCGGTCCCCTGCCCTGGCGTGCTCAATCGCCCAGGCCACCGCGCCTGCGTAGTCGGTCGCGGCGATCGGAAGGCCGATGACGGGGATGGTTAGCATGAGGGTCCCAACGGCGGCGGAGCCAGGGCGGCCCGGCCTCGGGCCGCCCACTTGTCCGCCACATGGGCGGCATGATGGTGCGGTGCATGACTGGCCACGAACTGTCTCACACCCGGCAAAACGGTTCGACCGCGCGGAGGTCTCGGTTGGCGGTGATCGCCTGGTTACGCTGCTCCGGCGCACCAAACAGATAGAGCGCATAGCCGCCGTAACCTCCACCACAGTATTTGCGGGCCATGGCCCCGACCAGGGCCGGCAACGGCTCCATCCCTTCATCGAGCTGGGTTTGATGATAAACATGCATCCCTTCCGCCAGGCGATCCGTATCGGCATGCAGCACGCCATCCCGGGCGAGGCGGCCGGACTCGGCAATGCGCGCGTAATCACGCGGATGATTCGCCACGCCCGGCGTGTCATGGGAGTGCCCGGTCCACAGAATGCCGATGCAACCCATGAGAAAATCCCCGTTCCGCTTGAAATCAAGCACCGGAGTCTGGCCCGAGCGCCAAACACAGAGACCGGTCTCCCGAATCACCGCCGGATCCTGCCAGCCCACTCCCAAATCAATCTCGGAATCAACGCCGTCGCGGCCGTTGAGGAGCGCCCAGGCACCACTGCCCCCAAGGCCCGCCTGCTTTTCATAAGGCCACTCGCGCAGCGAGACAAGCGGTGCCACGGCGCAGTTGACAATGAACTCACCGGGCCGCGAGAAACGCGGAACATCTAACCAACCACCGGCGAAATCAACGCGCAACGGCGCCTCGGTGGGGGCCTGCACCCAGCGCACGATCGAGCTGGTGGAAACGGGTTCAAAGCGCGGCGGGGTCTTCGGGAGCAACCTGTATTGGGCGCCAACCCGGGCGCAAAGATCGCGCTTGAGCGCGCCGTATTTGTCGTCCTCGGTGACGATGAGGAAATCCGGCCGCACGCGCAGGAAATCCGCCTCGAAATCCAAGCCCTCCTGGTGACCATGGGTGACGATTACCTCATCGACCATGCGCAGTCCTTGCAGCAGGGCGCGCTTATGGTCATCCGGGATTGAGGGTTTGCGGCGTTTGTGCAGCCAGAGCACCTCGGCGGAAGCGAAGGAGACGATCAGATAATCCCCCACCGCCCGCGCCTCTTCAAAAAACTGAAGATGGCCGGCATGCAGGATGTCGTAACAACCGGAGACAAATACCTTTTTCATGGGCGGGAGCGGGGATGGCCGGAGTTTCGTCGGCGGTGCATGGCATCCTGGCTAACACTCTTGTGGGCAAGGCACGCCAAAGCGTCCGCTGCTTCAAGAGCGCGAAGCGAGTCAATAATGATAGCGTGCCTGGGCGAAGAGAATGCGATCATCTTTCACTCGATAGACCAAGCGGTGCTCTTGGGTGATGCGCCGCGACCAGACGCCGGGGCCGAGGTGACGCAGAGGTTCGGGCTTGCCGATGCCATTGAACGGATCACGACGGATGGCTTCAACCAGTTCGAGAATACGGAGGGCCGTTTTCCGATCATCGGATACCCAATGGGCCAGATCCTCAATGAAATCCGGGTCGAAGATGAGGCTTCGCAGCGCCGGCTTCATATGGCTCCGGTTTTTGCAGCCAACGCCTTCAGCGTGAGTTCCTGTCCTTCTTCCTGATCAAGGCGGTTCAGGGCGGACAGCAAGCGGCGAGCGTTGGTGGGGGAGCGGAGCAGGTGCGCAGTTTCCAACAGCCCGTGCCATTCGCCGACGGGCACCAGCACCACGGATTCGTGGCCACGCCGGTCAATGACCACCGGTTCACGGGTGGAGATGGCCTGGTCCCAGACGCTGGCCAACCGGTCGCGGGCTTCGGTGTAGGAAATCGTGGTCATGCAGGAATCAATCACTGGACAGGTTTCCTGTCCATTAAAAATCCGCGTCATTCGGCTCTTTGGCAGGCAGTTTCGGATCCGTCAGAATCGCCCCGGTGAAACCGGTGGTGCGGGCGACCAGGGTGGCGAGTTCGAAAATGGTCAGATCCACTCCGACGCCGAGGTTCACCCAGTCCGGCGGGACCTCGAGTGAAAGCAAATGGAAGCAGGCGGCAGCGAGATCATCGACGTGAAGGAACTCGCGGCGCGGCGTGCCGGTGCCCCAGATGGTGACGGCGGAATCCCCGCGTTGTTGCGCCTCGTGGAACCGCCGCAGCAAGGCCGGGATGACGTGGGAGTTCTCCGGATGATAATTGTCGCCCGGTCCATAGAGGTTGGTGGGCATGGCACTGTGATAGGTCAGCCCAGCCTGATTGCAGAGGTCCAGCACCTCGCGGGTGGCGGTGACAACATCATAACCGCCGCGCCTGGCGGCCTCCCTAACAAGCGAGGAGCCGACCATGCCACGGTGTCCGGCAATGAACAGCTTCTGCATGATCCGCTTCAAACTTCGAGCCACCCGGCAATGGCTGCAATGACCTCGTCGAGCTGGGCACCCGTCAATTCCGCATAGACCGGAATGCTCAGCACCTCGCGGGTGAGGACCTCCGAAACCGGGCAGGCCCGGATGGCATGAGGCGGGAGGTTTTTGAAGCACTCCTGCTGATGGAGTGCCACCGGGTAGTAGATCTCGCAGCCGATGCCGCGTGCGGTGAGGTGGCTTTTGAGCGCATCGCGGTGGCCGGTGGCGGGCAGGCGGAGGGTGAACTGGTTCCACCCATGACCGAGGTGCGCGGCGGCCAGCGGGAGCACGATCCGGGCGGCGGGGCCGCCCTCTGCGGCGCTGGCCGGGACCACCCCGGGCAGCCTTGAAATACGCTCCAGGTAGTACTTGGCGTTGGCCGCCCGGCCGGCGGCATATTCCCCGAGGTGCCGGAGTTTCACCCGGAGCAGGGCGCACTGAAGGGCGTCCATCCGGAAATTCGCGCCCACCGTCGCATGATGGTAGCGCGGGTGCATGCCATGATTGCGGGTCCGCCGGAGTTTCTCGGCGAGGTCCGCATCAGCGGTGGTGACCAGGCCGCCATCGCCGAAGCCACCCAGGTTTTTTGACGGGAAGAAGCTGAAGCAGCCCAGGTCGCCCAGCGTGCCGCAACTGCGGCCATGGTAAGTGGCCCCGATGGCTTGGGCGACGTCCTCAATGATCCGGAGGCGGTGTGCGGTGGCGAAGGTGCGCATGGCCTCCATCTCCGCCGCCTGGCCGAAGAGATGGACCGGCATGATGGCCTTGGTCCGCAGCGTGAGGCGGGCCGCCGCAGACTCGAGATCCAGGTTGAATGTGACCGGACAGACATCGCAAAAAACCGGGATGGCCCCGGTGCGGGCGATCGACCCGGCAGTGGCAAAAAAGGTGAATGCCGGGCACAGCACCTCATCGCCCGGGCCGAGCCCGAGCACCATCAGGGCCGCCAGCAGGGCATCGGTGCCGGATGACATCGACACGGCATGCCCCGCCCCGATGAACGCCGCGCATTCAGCTTCAAACGCCTCCACTTCCTCCCCCAGAATGAAGCGCCCCGAGCGGAGCACCCGGGCGAATGCCGCAGTGAGTTCCAGTTCAAGGGGATGATTCTGGGCGTTGACGTCGAGTAATGGGACTGGCATGGGACGAGGGCTGGATCGACTGAATATCAGGGGCTTTTGGCACCATAGCGGGCCACGAGTTTCCGGGCTTCGGCAAGCGCCATGGCGATGACTTGGTCCATGTTATAGTAGCGGTAAGTGGCGAGGCGGCCGATGAAACTGACGTTCGGCTCGGCAGCCGCGAGTTTGAGATAGCGCTGGTATGCGGCGTGGGCGTCAGGTGCCGGAACCGGGTAGTAAGGTTCCTCGCCACGCTGCCAATCCTTGGGATACTCCCGGATGATGGTCGTGGCATCCAGCTCCTGCCCGGTGGCGTGTTTGATCTCAACGATCCGCGTGTACGGAACCTCCAACTCCGGGTAATTCACTTGCACCGCGGGTTGCCAAAACCCGGGTTTGCCCGCCATGGCCTCGCGGCCGGCAAGCTGCCCACCCGCAAATGATTCCGCCTCGAAGCGCAACGAACGATAGGGCAAGGGCCCGTATCGGTAATCGAAATACTCATCAAGCGCACCGGTGAACACCAGATGTCCACAGCGCCAGCGCTGGCACGCTTCCTGAAACCCCATCCCCAGATGAAGCTCCAGGCCACGTGCCGCTGCCAGCATTCGCTCAAACATGACCGTAAACCCGCGCTCGGGCAGCGCCTGGAAGGTTTCCGTTAGATAGCGGTTGTCGCGGTTGACCCGCACCGGGATGCGGCCGCACACCGAGGCATCCAGCTCGCGAGGATGCCGCCGCCATTGCTTGAGGGTGTAATTTTCAAAAAAGAGTTCGTATAGCTCCCGCCCGACCTGCGAGATGATGACTTCCTCGGAGTTTGCCGGATCCTGGATGGGCACCCGGGCCTGTGCCAACCACCCGGCAAATTCCTCACTGCTGGATGGCCGTCCAAGGTATTCCTCAAACGTGTTGAGATTGATCGGAAAACTCCAATACCGCCCCCCAACAAAACTCTTGATGGTGTATGCCACCGCATGCCACCCGGTAAAGCGCGACAGGTACTCGACCACCTGCGCTGAATTGGTGCGAAAATAGTGCGGCCCGTAGCGATGCACCAAAACCCCGGCGGCATCGGTGGCGTCGTAGGCATTGCCCCCAATATGCAAGCGGCGGTCCACCACCACGCATTTCCAACCGGCGGCAGCCAGCCGCTCGGCAACCACCAACCCGGCAAAGCCCGCGCCGATGATCAGAAAATCCGTCCGTCCGTCTGGCTGCATGATGCGGGCATTTGGCGCTGACTTCCCCCGGGCCGGCATGCCTGCCAAGCCGGAATCCGCAGGTCAGCAAGCCCGGGCTCCCGGGCAGGCACGCTACCGCCCTTGGTCGATCCTCCCGATTCCTGGAGGAAACCTGCCACTCGAATTCAACTGTGTTCGGGCCAGCACCAGTTTGGCTTGCTCCCCTGCGCAGAGTGACCCGCCGGCCCCATTTGTTCAACAAAAACTAAATAATTTCCCTCGCTCGCTGTGGGTGAAGATTGGCATGGACCTCAAGGCGTTGGGCGCCGCGGCAGCAGGATGGAGAACAGGTCCATATCGATCGCATGCGGCTGCCCGAGAAAATCCATGAGGATTTTCACCCGTTCGGTCGCCGGCAGGATGGCCAGGACCACGCCGCGGGATCCCGCCAAGGGGCCGGTGGCCACCTCCACCTCATCGCCACATTCGATGGCGGGAGCGACGGTGAACATTTCCTCGCCCGGAGTGCCACGGTTGCCGATTTCATCGCGCAAAGTCAGGACGAATGACTCGGGCACGGAGGGAATCTCCAGCCCGAAGCGCACCAGCCCGCGGACGCCTTGGCAGTAGGTGACGGTGCGCTCGGATTCCGCTCGATTGAACTTGGCCAGCAGATACCCCGGAAACAAGGGTTCGATCCACCACACCGTGCCCCGCCGCGTGGCCTTGCGATAGCGCATGCGCGGACAAAACACTTCGATTCCCTCCAATTTGCGGAGATGCTCGGCCGCGATGTGCTCGCGTTTCGTCTGGGTACGCACGCAGAACCACGCCAGGTCATCCGAGTGAGTTGCGTTCATTCCCCAAGAAGTTTTTGCATGACGGGCAGCACGCGTCCGCCGCTCCGCACCCAATGATCGAGGCGTGCCAGTCGTTCGGTCAGAAAACGCCGTCGCTCGGGATTGCTTTCGGCCCGGACCACGTCCCCCAAGCGCCCGATCTTCACTTTGCCGCTGTCCAGGTGAGGGCGGATTTGCTCGCGGATGAAGCCCCCTACCAGGCGTTTGAGTTCCACCGCCGCCTCAAAATAAGTGCGGCGCTCTTCGCCAACCACAGCCTCACGGACGGCCCCGAGACCTTTCAGTGCCCGCAAGCCCTGACTGGCCGAACCCTTGCTGATGCCCAACCGCAACACCAAATCATCCAAGGACAGCGGCCCCTCCGAAATATACAACAAGCCGTAAATCTCGCCGATCGATCTGGGTAACCCCAGCACCCTCACCCCATCCACGAAAAAGTCCACAACCTGCCGCTCGAGTGCGCCAAGCCCGCCCGTTTCCCTGGCCCCGTTCTCCAGCAAGTGCTTCATGGCGGTGATTATACCGACGGTCGCAGTTTGTTCAAACTTTTTTGAACAAACCGCGAATAAATCCATGGCTTGGCCGGCCTGCACCCCTGCCCCGCGCGGGTGCTGGCCACCGGCTCAACTCTCGAAATACGTGTATCCGGCGAGGCCGGTGCGATACATGTCGAGGATTTCGCGGCGTTCCTTGGGCGAGATGAGGCCATCCGCCACGGCTTGCTCGGCAAACGAGCGGAAGCGCGTGACCAGCTCCTTGGGATCGAACTCCACGTAGGAAAGCACATCGGCCACCGTGTCCCCTTCCACTTCGTGGGTGTACACCGGTTTGCCCTTTTCCAAGTGGACGCCGACGACGTTGGTATCTCCCAGCAGATTGTGCAAATCGCCGAGGGTTTCCTGATAGGCACCCACCAGGAAGACGGCGACGTAATAGGGTTCATCCGGCTTGAGACCGTGCAGGGGCAGGACTTTCGCCACGTCCTCCTTGTCGATGAAGTGATCGATCTTCCCGTCGCAATCACAGGTGATGTCGGCCAGCACGGCGCGGTTCCTCGGCTTCTCATCCAGCCGGTGAATCGGCATCACCGGAAAAATCTGATCGATCGCCCAGGAATCCGGCAAGGACTGGAACAAACTGAAGTTGCCATAGTAGAAATCCACCAGCGTGGACGACAGCTCGCGCAAATCCTCCGGAATATCCTCCAGCTCGGCGATCAATTTTGAAATGCGGGTGATGATATGCCAGAACCAGGCTTCCGCCAGCCCCCGCTCGCGCAAGGTGGCACTGCCATAGAAAAACTGCGCCCGCATTTGGTCCCGGTAGTATGCGGCATCGTTGAAACACTCTTGCAGGTTCTTCTTGGAGACCACCTTGTTCACATCGACCAGATCGAGCAGACTCTGCGGCGCATGCACGGGCACCGCAGGCGCGACATCGCTGCTTTGGGCGCTGGTCACATCCAGAATGTTGAAGACCAACACCGAGTAATAGGCCACCACCGCACGACCGCTTTCCGAAACCAGATTGGGGTGGGCCACGCCGACCTTGTCGCAGACTTGTGACACCACTTCCACAATATCCATGCAGTATTCGGGAATCGAGTAGTTGCAGGACGAATGGAAATTCGTGTGGGAGCCATCGTAATCGACCGCCATGCCGCCGCCGATGTCCAGCACGCCCATCGGGGCGCCCTCCTTGACCAGATCGCAATAGATGCGCACCGCCTCGGTGGCCCCTTCGCGGATCGCCGCGATGTTGGGAATCTGCGATCCCTGATGATAGTGGAGCATCTTCAAACAATCCAGATGCCCTGCACTCTTGAGCCGGTCCACCACATCGATCACTTGGGACGCGTTGAGCCCGAACACCGACTTGTCACCGGCGCTGTCCTGCCAGTGGCCGGAACCGCGGGTGGACAGCCGCACCCGAATCCCAAGATTCGGCAGCACCCCGATATGCCGGGAGCGCTCCAGAATCAAATCCAGTTCCGAGGGCATTTCCAACACCAGCATGATCCTGAGCCCCATCTTTTTCGCATGCAGCGCCAGATCGATGAACTCCTCATCCTTGTAGCCGTTGCAGATGATGTAGGCCTCCGGATCATGCATGTGGGCCAGGGCGGCGATGAGTTCCGGCTTGGACCCGGCTTCCAGTCCGTAGTGGTATTTCTTGCCGAACTCGGAGATTTCCTCAATGACCTGCCGCTGTTGGTTGACCTTGATCGGGTACACGCCACGGTATTCCCCGCCGTAGCCATGTTCCTTGATCGCCTTGCGGAACGACAGGTTGATTTCCGTAATCCGCGAATGCAGCAAATCCCGGAACCGCAGCAACACCGGCAGATGGGTGCCACGCTCATGCAAACCTTCTATCACGTCAAACAGCGCCACCTCGGCCCCCGCATCGTCATCCGCCAACCGCACCGTGACCTGCCCCTTCTTGTTCACCCCGAAAAACCCATGGCCCCATTTCTCCACCCCGTAGAGTTCGGCGGATTTCTCGGCACTCCATCCCTTGGCGGGTTTGCGCTTGGTTGACTTTCCGAATGAAGTGGCTGGCGGAACCATGATGAAGGTGGCGGGAAATTGAGGCGCCCGGCGGACGGCACGGCAGTATGCCCGCCACACCCACAGGTGCAATCCCGAACATTCTCAAAATCCGCTTGCTCCCACCGGGCGCAGTTCCACAGAATGGGCGCAGCCACGCACCCGCCCGGGAGACCGGCCACCGCCATCCGGTCAAGCCCCCACCACTGCGGACGAGCCGGTTTCCCCGGTGCGGATTCGAATCGCCTGCTCAACATTGGACACAAACACCTTGCCATCTCCCACCTTGCCCGTATTGGCACTCTTGACGATCACTTGTGCAACCCGCTCGGCCGCGGCATCATCCACCACCACCTCGACTTTCACCTTGGGCAGGAAATCCACGGTGTACTCCGAGCCTCGATAAATCTCCGTATGGCCTTTCTGACGCCCGAAACCCTTGACCTCGGTCACCGTCATCCCTTGGATCCCGGCATCCGCCAAGGCCTCCTTCACTTCTTCCAACTTGAATGGTTTGATTATGGCTTCAATTTTTTTCATGATCTGACAATGGGGCTGTGAAGCTATAAAAAAGCAAATGACGTGCCAATTTCCGCAGAACTTTTCATGCGGTCGCCTGCCCGCACCATAGCGCCCAATCCGGGACTTGGCCAGCGGCAAAGCGAGCCTCCTGCCCTGGTCGGCCGTGCCCGGCATGAGCGGGGGCTTCTGCACAGAAGCGAACGCGACCTGCCCCGAGGGCGCACTTCCTGGGCTGGACCTTGAATTGACAAGGAATTGGCAATGCATCTCGGAAAATGGCTTGGCACACCCCGAGGGGGCCGGGACTTAGCCACAGCGGTGTGGCTAAACCGGGAGAGTTGCGGCGTTACCACGAGGCGCAGTTCGTCTCGCGGGCGGTCACGCCGCTCCCGAGTAACTTGGCTCCGATGGTGCCCGTTAAGGAGCGACGACATTCCTGTCGTCGGGTGGAAGGATCGCCCGTGAGCAGAGCCTTCGGCACGCACTCACCGGCCACGCTTCCTCAACCACCACAAGAATGTGGTGGCTCCTTATCGCGCCCA
>JAPLUI010000260.1 GCA_026397725.1 Verrucomicrobiota bacterium
CGTCGCAATCCATCGCGGCTCCCGCCCGGTGGTGGACCGCACCCTCACTGCGCTCCTCGAACAACTCAACGAAATGGAAATCACCTTTCCGGGAACCGAACTGATCATGCGCTACTCTCTGTTAGGCTCACCCGCCGCCGCCGATTCCTAACACAGTGTCACCATCACTTCACAGAGGTAAGGAGTCCTGAGCCTCTTTCCTCAACCGCCTGCTTGGCAGGTTCCCCCTTGTATCCCGCATCGGCGCAGAGATTCTCCGTCACATCCTTGGGTCGTTCGATCACCATCGAATCTAGGGTCGGTTCGAGGAGTTTGACATCATGCCGGTTGGCTCCTGCGGCGACGATTGACAGCGGGACGCCACGCCCGTCGGTTAGCACGCTGCGTTTGCGTCCATTTTTTTCCCCTGTCCGTAGGATTGGGCCCGACGCACTCTTTTGCCAGCGGGGCCTTGCCCAGCGCCCCGTCGATACTCTGCCATTCCCAGGCGATTCCGTGCATGTCATCGTATTCCGCCAGGCCCGACTGCCATATCCGAAGGAAGAAACCGTCGCGTTCCCATTGCTGGAAGCGCAGGTGTACCGCACTGGAGCTTCCGTATTCACGGGGCAGCGCCTTCCATTGGATGCCGGTGCGCAGCACGAAGACGATCGCCGCGAAGACCTGCCGGGCCGGGAGGGGCTTTCGCCCGCCTCCCGGCTTGCGCTGGTAAGCCCTGCCGCTTGCCCGCGTGTTACGCACGGGCAACAGGGGTTCAATCTTTTCCCAAAGCTCCTTCGATACGGTCCATGATTTGATTTGCGCCATGCCGGACTAATGCCACGGGAAGGCAAAATGTAAAGTTTTATTTACGGATAAGCTCTTAGCCACCCCGCTTTGGCAGAAGCGTGCCCTTCCTGAGTTCGCGTTCGCGCAGCCAGAGAAAGATCACGGGGGTGACGATGAGGATGTGCAGCAGACTGGAGAGCATGCCACCGATGACCGGGGTGGCCAGCGGTTGCATCACTTCCGCGCCCTGGCGGTGGCTCCACATGATGGGCATCAGACTCGCCACGATGGTGGCCACGGTCATGACTTTCGGGCGCAGGCGCAGGCGGGCGCCGTCTTTGACCGCCTGCAGCAGATCGGCTCTATTGAACGCCGCGCCCTTTTCCGCGAGGCGGGCCTGCACGGTTTCCTCCAGATAGACCACCATCACCACGCCGGTTTGCACGGCGGTGCCGAACAACGCGATGTAACCGACCCATACGGCACCGTTGAAGTCGTATCCTAACATCTTTTGCAGCAGCACGCCGCCGCTCAGCGCGAAGGGAACGGCGAGCATGACGTGGGCGGCTTCCAGCACGCTGTGATAGACCAGATAGAGCAACACCAGGATCACCAGCAGCACGATGGGGACAACCACCTGCATGGTTTGCAGGAAGCGGCGTTGGTTCTCGTATTCGCCGGAAAGAGTGTAGGTCATGCCCGGCCAATCCAGTGCCTTGAGTTTTTGCTCCACTTCCCGGACGAAGCTGTCGAGGTCACGGTCCTGGACGTTGGCCTGGACGAAGGAGCGCAGGCGGCCGTTTTCCGAAGCGATTTCATTGGCCCCGAGCCCGCGGGTGATCCTGGCGACCACGCCGAGCGGGATGGCGGAACCCTGGGCCTCGCCGCCGCCGCCGCCGCCGCTGCCGGCACTGTCAGCTTGCGCCTCGCTGGCCGGGAGGCCGACGCCGGGCTTGGCGGCGATGAGAATGCGGCTGAGTTTTTCGATGTCGTCGCGTTCGCCGCGGGCGACGCGGATTTGGATGGGAAAGCGCTGGCGGCCTTCGATGGTGGTACTGACATTCTTGCCGCCGATGGAGATTTCCACGGCGTCGAGCACGTCCCTGGCATTCAGGCCGTAACGCGCCATGGCGACGCGGTCCACCTCGATATTGAGATAGGGTTTGCCCTGGATCCGGGATGGGGACACGCCTGCCGCGCCGCTGATGCCGTTGATGAGCCTCTCGACCTCGAAGGCCTGGCGTTGGATCGCAGCGAGATCGTCGCCGAAAATCTTGACCCCGAGCTGGGCGCGGATGCCGGTATAGAGCATGAGGATGCGGGCCTCGATGGGTTGGAGCAGCGAGGGCACGTAGCCGGGCACCTGCTGCATCTTCGCGGTGAGTTCGGCCTTGAGTTTCGCCGGGGTCATGCCCGCACGCCAGGCCGGGTTGCGCTTCACGCGGAACCAGCCGTTCGGGAGATATTCCGGCTTGAGCATGATGGTGGTTTCCAACATCTCGGTGGGAGCCGGATCGGTGGCGGTTTCGAAGCGCCCGAGCTTGCCGGCCACGCTCTCCACTTCGGGGGTGGCGGCAATCACCCGGTCCTGCCATGACATCACGCGCTGGATTTCCTTCAACCCGGTTTTCGGCAGCATCACCGGCATGTACAGCAGGCTGCCCTCGTTGAGCGGTGGCATGAATTCGCGGCCGAAGCCGGTGACCAGTGCCGCCACTCGCGGGCAGTCGGCATCGCGGATGGCCTTCACGGCGGCGCGTGGCAGGCCGAAGGCCACTACCAACGCGAACGCGAGGATCAGGCCGGCTGCGGTGAGGACCGTCTTGCGGTGCCCGAGCGCCCAGCCGAGGGTGGGGTCGTAGATCCGGAGCAACCATTTCATCACCAGGTTCTTGTCCTCGGGATGGAACGGCCCGCGCACCAGCAGCGAGCAGAGCACGGGCACCAGCGTCACCGCCAGCAAAGTGGATCCGATCATTGCGAAGGTCTTGGTGAAGGCCAGGGGATGGAACAATTTGCCCTCCTGGCCGGTGAGTGCGAAGACCGGGACGAAGGCGAGGATGATGATCGCCATCGCAAAGAAAATCGGCCGTCCCACCTGTTGGCAGGCGGCGAGGGTGGTGTCCCAGGTTTCGGCTCGGGTGAGGGGCCGGCCTCGCTGCTCCTCTGCCCGCTCACAATGGCGGATGACGTTTTCCGTCACCACGATGGCCGCATCCACCAGCACGCCGATGGCGATGGCGATGCCGGTGAGCGACATGATGTTGCTGGTGATGTCGAACTGTTTCATCAGCAGGAACGAGATCAAAATCGAGATCGGCAAGGGTAGGGTCACAATGAGAATGCTGCGGAAGTGCCACAGGAACACGAGGTGGGCGAGGATGACGAGAATGATTTCCTCGATGAGCGCATGCTTGAGGGTGTCGATGGTCCGGTCGATCAACTCGCTGCGGTCGTAGAACGGCCGGATGGTGATGCCGGACGGCAGACTGGGGGCAAGCTGGGCGAGCTTGGCCTTCACCCGTTGGATGACGGCCTTGGCATTCTCGCCGGAGCGCATGACGACGGTGCCGCCCACGACTTCCTGGCCGTTGAGATCGAGCGTGCCGCGGCGGAAATCCCCGCCGATCTGCACGCTGGCGAGGTCTTTGAGATAGATCGGGATGCCATCCACTGCCTTGACCGTGACGAGTTCGAGGTCCTCCGGGCAGGTGACGAGGCCAATGCCGCGCAGGACGAATTCCGCGCCGTTTTCCTCGACGGTTTTGCCGCCGACGTTGAGGTTGGCGTTTTGGACGGCGCTGATCACCTCGGTGAGGGTGACGTTGGCGGCACGCAGTTTGGCGGAGGACAGCTCGATCTGATACTGCTTGACGAAGCCGCCGATGCTGGCCACTTCGGCGACGCCCTGCACGCCGGCGAGTTCATAGCGGATCTTCCAGTCCTGGAGCGCGCGGAGTTGCGCGAGGTCGTAGCCGTCATCCTGCGCCCGGGCCGGATCCACCCGCAGGTAGTACTGATAGACCCAGCCCAGGCCGGAGGCATCGGGGCCGAGTTGGGGTTTCACGCCATCCGGCATTGAACCCTGGAGGAAATTCAGCCGTTCCAACACCCGGGCACGGGCGAAGTAGGTGTCGATGGCTTCCTCGAAGATGATGGTGAGCAGCGCGAAGCCGAACGCCGAGTTGGCACGCACCTCCTTGACCCCGGCCAGCCCCTGCAAGCCGCTGGAAAGCGGAAATGTCACCTGGTCCTCCACTTCCTGCGGGCTGCGGCCACTCCAATCGGCATAGACCAGCACCTGGTTTTCGGTGAGATCCGGGATGGCGTCCACCGGGGTGAGGCGGAGGGCGCGGATGCCGAGTGCGATGAGGAGCAGCGCCCCGCAGATGACGAGAAAGCGGTTGCGCAGACTCCAATCAATGATAGTTCCGATCATGGGACCTAAGGTTTGATTTCCTCCCCGCAATTGAGCATTTCCTTGCCGAAGAACGGGTTCTTCAAGTCGCGGCCGCCGGTCTGGATCCAGTGGGCTCTCTTGGGCACGCCCGGAATCGCCTGGTTGACCATGGGGCACTCGTAAACCTGGAACTCCGGCATGCCGCCCGCCTTGCGCAGGGGTTCGAGGACGGCCGTGGCGGCCACCGTGAACTTGTGAAACGCCACCCGCGCGCCCTGCATGTCAGCGAAGCCGTGAAAATCGCGGGCGGCGTCGAGTGCGTCGAGTGCCATGGCATCCGCAGCGGCCGGGCGGAGCTGTTGCACCATGGATTCGGTGGTTTTCGTCGCGGGTGGGCTGGCGGTGTTGAAGGCGGCCAGGTCATCGGCGGCGAGGGCCGCCGCCATCGCATCCGCGACCTTGACGAAGTCCCCGATGGCCCGCTGTTGGCCGTCGCTCAAGGCAGCCGGAGGTGCCGCCGCCGCCGGCGCCGCCGCCACGGCTGCGGGCGGCGTCATGAACGCACGGTTCATTTCCGCCTGGCCATCGATGAGCAGGTTGCCGTTGGTCACCACCCGCTCGCCTTCCTTGAGCCCTGAAAGGATTTCATGCGCGCAGTCGCCGCGGCGGCCGGTTTGCAGAATCCGGCGCTCGTAGGCGCCATCGCCGTGATCGATGTACACCACGGCCTCGGGGCCGGTCTCGAGCACTGCCGAGCGCGGCACGCTCAGCACCGAGGGCGCCTCCAATTCCACCACGCCATCGGCGGAGAGCCGACTGAGGAGTTCGCGTCTGCCATTGACGGGCGGGTTTGGCAACTCAACGCGCACGCTGGTGGAGCGGGTGGCATCCTCGAGGACGGAATTGATGAAGGTGATTTTCCCGGTGAAGGTCTTGCCCGGAAGCGCCGGGGTGGCGACTCTAACTGATTGGCCGGTCCTGAGCCACGGCAGGTCCTGCTCATAGGCGCGAAAGACGAACCACATGGTGGAAAAATCCGCGAGTTCAAAGAGCCGCTCGCCGGCGCTGACGTACTGGCCTTCGTAAACCGCCTGTGCCACCACGGTGCCGGTGCATGGGGAGAGCAGTTGCGAGGTGAGCGCGTCGGGGGACTTTTGCGCGAGGGCTTCGATCTGGGCGGGCGGGAGGCCCAACTGGCGGAGCCGGAGTTCGCTGTACTTGCGCAACTCTCCGGTGAGTTGGATGTATTCGCGCTCCGCCTTGAGCAGGGTGGCGCTGTAAAATTCCGCGACCGGCTGCCCTTCCGTAACCTCCGCGCCGATGCCGTTGACATGCAACTTGTCGATGCGCCCTTCCGAGTAGGCCGCGAGCAAGCGGTGACGACTCGCGTTTTCAGCAAGCACCCCCGCCACCCGCAGGGTACGGCCGAGTGGCTCGATCCTGGCCTCCACGCTTTGCACCTGCAGGACTTGGATCTGGCTCTGGGTGAGCGCGACGAGATCGCCAGTTCCGGCGGCGTTCACGGCCTTGTCGCTGGCGGCGGCTGCGGTGAGTTCCATGCCGCAGAGCGTGCAGCGGCCGGGGCTGCCGCTGCTGACCTTCGGGTGCATGCCGCACTGATACAATCGCGGCTCGGGTGCCGACCCGGCGGCGGGTGCCGGGGACGGGGGGAATTTCCGCATGGTCAGCCAGGTGGCGGCGGCGGCGAGCAGGGCGGTGACGAGCAGGGCGAGGAATGTTTTCATTGAATTGGCGAGCAGGGGAAGGTGCCGCTGGCCGGAGTGCTCCGCACGGCTCCAGCAGCAATTGGCGGGCCTCAGAACCTCCAGGAAATCGAGCTGTAGGCAAAGCGTCCGGCACCGGGGATTTTCTGACCGATGCCGACATCGCTGGCGGCAACCCGGTTGACGCCGCCGAGATGGTCTTCGTAGCGTTTGTCGAGCAGGTTCTCGACGCCAAGCTCAATGCGCAGGCCGCTGTTGAATTCGCGGGCCAGCCGCAGGTTGAGCAAGCCATAGCCAGGGGTGGGCGATTCGCCTTGCACGCTGGCGACCGCGTCCTGTCGATCAGCCAATAGCCATTCGAGGTGACCTTCCCAACCCTCATGGCGATAGCTCAAATCCAGCGTGCTCCGCAGGGGCGCGATCCGATAGAGGTTGCCGCCGTTGGTGAGGTCGTGTCCGCGGACATAACTGACCGTCCCATCGATGCTGAATGAGTCGTTGAAGTCATATCCCGCGACGAATTCGGCACCATATAACTCGGCTTGATCGATGTTCTGGTACTGGAGGACGGGCTGTCTGGCGGCGTCCAGCCGGGCGCTCGGCAGGCCTTGGATATAGTCGTCCACAAGCTGGTAGAACGGGGTGACCTTGGCCTTCCAGTGCTCGCCTTGCTTGGCGAGTCCCAGCCCCACTTGGAACGAGGTTTCCGGATCCAGGCCAAGATTGCCGAGGTACGTGCGCCCATCGGCGAGGCCGGCGCTGGCATTGGCCGGCGTCCACAAATAGCGCTCCACCAATGATGGGGCACGGTTCTTGATGGCGAAGGCAAGCTCGTAGCTGGTGCCTTCGTCCGGCTTGAATTGCAGGCCGGCCATCACGTCCACCAGCGCATCGGTGAAGGTGCGATCGCTGGCATTGAACAGTGCCGCATCGGCATTGACCACCGCCCCCCCGAACCCGTTGCTCACCCTGCCAGCATCGCTGGCCACCACATCCGTGCGCAGGCCGATCCGAGTGTGCCACTGTGCAGTCCAATCCTGTTCCCAATCCAGATAGGCACCCGCGCGGCTGCGGTGGTTGTCATGGAAGGTGTCGCGCCACAAGCCGGAAGCAACCATCTCCTGCCGGGCCTCGAATTCGGCCCGGTGCAGCTCCAGTCCCGCATGCAGCTTGCTATCGCCACGCGGCAGGAGCACCTCGCCGCGCCAGCCATAATCGCGGCTGGCGGCCGGGGCCTTCATCTTCATTGCAGGGGCCGCCGGGCGGAAACTGTAATTGTCCATCAAGTGGTCGATATCGAAGACATAGAGACGGTTTTCCACCGTGCCCCATGACAAGGCCTCACGCTGGTGGAGCCCGAAGTGCCAGGCATCGTCGTTGATCATATCCATCGGCAAGGCCGGCGTCCCGGTGTCCCAGGTCGTGGCGAACCCCAGATCCACCGCGAGAAATCCGCCAGGGGTGCGCCAGGCGTTGACGAGTTCATGGCTGGTGGTGTGGTAGCTCGTGTCGCTCACCCGCCCGCCGGGAAAGCGCAAATCATCCGCCGTCGCCCACGCGCCGCGGTAGCGCAGATTGTCGTTGGCGTCGGCCACCGAGGCGTCCGCCGACAGCGAGATCGCATCCTGGCTGCCACGCCAAGCCGCACCGAGGGTGCCATCGAGCAGCAGCTCCTTGCCTTTCGCAAATTCGGGATCGGGGCGCGCGATACTCACGGAACCCCCGATGCTATCCCCACCTTCACTCACCGGCCCGATGCCCGCGAACATGCGCACCAGCTCGCCGCCCGCCGGGCTGGCATAGTGCAGCGGCGGGTCCATGTGATTCGGGCAGGCCGGGGTGATGCGCATGCCGTCCACTTGCACCGCCACCCGGTCGCCGGACAAGCCCCTGAGCTGGATGATTCCGGTCTGCGGACCATTGCGCACGATGGCTGCGCCCGGCAGGTCCTTCAGCAAGTCGGCGCCGTCCTGCACGCGGAGGCGTTCGGTTCCGACGATGCGCTCGGTGGTGCCCCAATCATCCGTCACCCGGCGGCCACGCACAATGAGCGGGTCTAGCAAGTGAGTGCCGGTTTGGGCCTGAAGGCAGGTGATCAAGAACCAACCGGTGGCGACGGCCCGAACGAATCGAAAGGAAGATTTCATGGTTGCATGGTGTGGTTGGTGAGTGAGGCGGCCCCCGCAGATTCAGGCAGCCCCTAGCAAAACCCCGATCATGACCTGCGAGGCCGCAACCGTCCATAGCACTAAAGTGTTATGTGACGGCTGCCGGGCGCGGAAAATTGCCATGAAATTTCCGACTTGCGGGGTAGGCCACGGAGGTGCTATTCGTGCGGCAGGTAACCAACACGCGATGAAAAAGCCACGCAGGAACCATGCCTCCGGAACTCCGCAGGCGGCGGATTTTCGCCTCCGGGCCGAAACGCTCGCCTCGGAGCATGCCCTCCGCCTGCCGGATAACCTGGCCGCCCCGTCGCCCGAGGAAAGCCGCCGGGCGCTGCACGAGTTGAGCGTTCACCAGATCGAGTTGGAGATGCAGAACGAGGAATTGCGTCGGACACAGGCGGAATTGACCGCCTCACAGAAGCGTTATTTCGCTCTCTACGACCTGGCACCGATGGCCTATTGCACCGTCAGCGAGTCGGGCTCGATCCTGGAGGCCAACCATTCCGCCACCACCCTGCTGGGGCTGTCCCGCAGCAGGCTGGTCATGCGGCCGCTTTCCCGGTTCATCCTCGGAGAGGATCAGGATCTCTACCACTTGCACTGCCAAGCGCCCATCGTGCCCGGGGTGCCGAACACCTGCGAACTGCGGATGGTGAAAGCCGACGGCACGGTATTTTGGGCGCATCTGACGACCACCGTCGCGCCGGATTCCCTCGGCACGCCCGCATCTCTCGTCGTCATCGGCGACATCACCGTCCGCAGGAAGATTGAAGAGACTCAATTGTTCCTGCTGCAATGTGGTTACACAGCTCGGGATGAGGATTTCTTCCAATCCCTGGCGCAATACCTCGGCGAGCGCCTGGGCATGGAGTATGTCTGCATTGATCAGCTCACGGCGACCGGGCTGGAAGCCAGGACGGTGGCCATCTATCACGACGGCAGCTTCGATGCCAACGTCAGCTATGCCCTGCAAGACACCCCTTGCGGGAGAGTGGTGGGGCAGACGATCTGTTGTTTTCCCAGGGATGTGTGCGGATTGTTTCCCAAGGATAAGGTGCTGCGGGACTTGCAGGCCGAGAGTTATGTCGGCACCACGCTCTGGAGTTTCGACGGGAAACCGATCGGTTTGATCGCGCTCATCGGGCGGCAGCCCCTAACGAACTCCGGCTTGGCGGAATCCATCTTGAAGCTGGTGGGCATGCGGGCGGCCGGAGAACTGGAACGCAGGCAGGCCGAAGATGAACTCGGACGGATCCAGTTGCGCCTGGAGGACACCGTGGAGGAGCGCACGCGGGAACTCAGCAACAGCAACCGCAGCTTGCTGGCTGAAATCGAAAACCGACTCAGGAGCGAGCGGGACCTGGCACAAAGCGAAGCGAAGTTCCGCATGATCGCGGATTTCACCTACGACTGGGAATACTGGAAAGCTCCGGAGGGCAAGCTCCTCTACATCTCACCCTCCTGTGAACGCATCACCGGGCGTGGCGCTGCGGAATTCATGGCGGACCCGGACCTGCTCCACCGGATTATCCATCCGGATGATTTGCCTCATTACCTCCGGCATCATCTGGGTCGGGAGCTGTTGCCCGGCAGCCCATCGGATGCCATCCAATTCCGGGTGGTCCGTCCGGATGGAACCATCCGGTGGTGCAGTCATGTTTGTCAGGCCGTGGTGGATGCGCGGGGCAATTATCTGGGGCGGCGCGGCAGCAACCGGGATATCACCAACAGCATCCGGCTGGAACAGGAATTGGCGCGGCAGCGCGATGAACTGACCCAACTGGCACGCGTGACGATGCTGGGTGAGATGTCCGGGGCGCTCTCGCACGAATTGAACCAACCGCTCACCGCCATTCTCAGCAATGCCCAGGCCGCGCTGCACTTGCTCGCCAAGGACCCGCCCGACCTCGTCGAGCTGCGCGAGATTCTCTCCGACATCGTGGCCGAAGCCGGACAAGCAGGCGGCATTATCCGGCAGGTTTACCTGCTCATGAAAGATGGGAGTACTCCGCAGCAGACGTTTGAGGTCAACAAGGTCGTGCTCGAAGTGTTGAATCTCGTCCGCACCGATCTCGCACGCCATGACGTGACCGTCGCGACCGAACTCGGGTTGGGCCTTGGGGCGGTCTGGGGCGACCGCGTGCTGTTTCAGCAGGTGCTGCTCAATCTCGTGATGAACGCCTGCGACGCCATGGCGGACAACGGGGTGCAAGAGCGCCGCCTCACGGTGCGTACCTGCCGCATCGACGCTGCCGGCGTTGCCGACGCTGCCGGCCTGCGGATCGAGGTTAGCGACACCGGGAACGGACTGCCCGCCGGTGGGGCAGCGCAAGCTTTCAAGCGGTTTTTCACCACCAAGCCGCACGGTCTCGGGCTCGGGCTCTCGGTCTGCCAAACGATCATCACCGCCCACGGCGGCACGCTCGGCGCGGAGAATAACCCGAGCTGCGGCGCGACCTTTCATTGCACCCTGCCGGTGGGGAGAGATTCCAATCAGTAATCCGCAATCACCAATCACCATCCACCATTCACCAATCACCGCCCCTTGTCATGGTCCCAGCCGCCTCTCGCCACTCGCCTCTTCCCACTGTCTTCGTCGTGGATGACGAGCCCGCAGTGCGCAAAGCCTTGGCGCGGGTGTTGCGTGCCATGGACATCAAGGTGGCCCAGTTTGGCTCAGCCGAGGAGTTCATTGCCGCGCACGACCCGGCGGCGCCCGGCTGCCTGCTGCTCGATGTGGCGATGCCGGGCCTCAACGGCCTCGAACTCCAGCGGACGCTGGCCGTGCGCGACGGCGCGCTCCCGATCATCTTCCTGAGCGGGTGTGCCGAGGTGCCCATCAGCGTCCAGGCGATGAAGGCCGGGGCGGTGGATTTCCTCACCAAGCCCGTGCCGGATGAAGTGCTGCTCGCCGCAGTGCGTGCCGCCTTCAGGAAGGATCGCGTGGCCCGCAGCGCCCGCACGGCGGTGGCCGCCATCGAGGCCCGTCTCGCCACCCTCACCCCGCGCGAACGCGAGGTGCTCGATCATGTCGTCGCCGGCCAGCTCAACAAGCAGATCGCCGACGATCTCGGCGCGGCGGAGCAGACGATCAAGATTCATCGGGGACGGATGATGGGAAAAATGAAGGTGCAGTCCGTCGCGGAGCTGGTGCGCCTCATCGAACACCTGCGCATTTCCGCACCGAAGGCACATAGAACCAAGGTGTCATAGACGGAAACCGGAGGGGAAACTAGTCTCCCGTTTTGCAGCCGATGAGCCAAGAGAATCCACTGATCGCCGTCATCGATGACGAAGAAGCCGTGCGCAAGGCGCTCCAGCGGCTGCTGCGCTCGGTGGATCTGAGGGTTGAGACGTTCAGCGGCGGAGAGGAATTCCTGGCCGCGCTGGGCCTGCGCCGGCCGGACTGTGCGGTGCTCGATTTGCAGATGCCGGAAATGAGCGGCTTCGACGTGTTGCAGCGGCTCGCCGCGAGCGGTGACCGCCTGCCGGTGGTCGTTATCACCGGAAAATACGTGGCCTCGGCGGAAGTGTTTGTGTTGGCTGGTGGCGCGGCCTCCTTTCTGCTCAAGCCGGTCAACGACCGCGTGTTGCTCGATGCCATCACCGCAGCCATCGCCCGCGCGGCACCCAACCATTCATCCCCGCCATTGCCGCAAATTCACCGTGAAAATCCAGCCGCAGAAAAAAAGTGAAAATTCTGAAAAAAAAGCTTGCGTTGCGGGCTGTTTTTCATACAACCGAGCATTCCTGACCGACACCTACCCTATGAAGACATCGATAAACACCAAATCGCAACGGCGACTCCAGGCCTATCTGACCGGTCTCGCCACCACCACCGGCCTCGTCGCTTCCTCGGGGGCTGCCATCGTCCAGATCAACAACCTCACCCCCGGTATCGGTACCATTCTCGGCCTCACCAACGGCGGGGTTGATCTGTGGAGCATGGATATTTTCCTACTGACGAGCGGTCCGAGCGGTTACGCCCAAACGTATTTGAACGTTTACAACGGCGCCGATGGTTACTTGGGACTCTCCATCAGGGACAACGGATCTGGCGTTTCTGGAATTGTGAGTGATGGATGGGCACACAACTTCGCGTTTGGTGAAGTTATTCCACAAGTTCCTCCGCTCGATCTGACTCAAAACATTTATTTTTCATGCTTTTCTTTTGCTAACGGAGCTTATGATGCCGATCCTTTTCCTGCTAATCCCAAGAGCTACATTGGCTTTATCGATGGTAACGCACGCAGCGGCTGGCTGGAGGTGACGTGGGATCCGACTGGGACCGTGGCCAACCCCAATGGCGAATTCAAAGTTATTGCCGGTGCCTACGAAGACGTTCCGTTGACTTCAATTGGTGCGGGTCTTGTTGCGGTGCCCGAGCCTGGCAGTCTGCTGGCGCTCTCCGGGCTGCTGGGATCCTCGTTGTTCCTGCGTTCGCGCCGCCGCAAAGCGGCTGTGCTGGCGTGAGCCTCAAGGAGCGTGGGCGTCCCGCCCACGAGTCGAAATAACTGCGGACATGCTTGTCCGCAGTGAGGAGTGTGGACAAGCATGTCCGCAATAGAGTGCGGACATGCTTGTCCGCAATAGGGAGTGCGGACATTCTTGTCCGCAAGGTCCATGGTTGGAGCAAGCACAGTCTAAAGTCCATGCTTGCGCATCCCATGGTCACGGGGACAGAATGTCCCCGCTCCTTACGAGCTGGCCCACTGCGCCTTAGCTCATAAGCGCCATCCCCGCCAAGCGACCCGCACTCCCCCTCATCTCAGCATCTCTCCTTTTCAGCATCTCTTCTTTTCAGCTTTTCAGCTTTTTCTCTCTCCCCCCATGTCCCGCAAGCGCCTGCTCCTCATCGGCTGGGATTCCGCCGATTGGAAGATCATCCATCCGCTGGTGGATGCCGGGGTGATGCCAGCCATGGCACGCTTGCTGGAGAACGGGGTGGCGGGCAACCTGACGACCCTCGAGCCGCAGCTCTCGCCGATGTTGTGGACGTCCATCGCCACCGGCAAACACGCCTACCACCACGGGGTGCTCGGCTTCACCGAGGTCAATGCGGCGGGCGAGGTGCTGCCGGTGTCGGCCGCCACGCGGCGCTGCAAGGCGCTGTGGGAGATCCTTGCGGAGCGCGGCTTGAAATCGCAGGTGGTGAGTTGGTTCGCCACCCACGGCGAGCAACCGAACGGTTGGCTGGTCTCCAATCTCTACAACTCGTGGAAACACGCCGAGGCCGACGACCCGGCGCAGTGGCCGCCGCCACCGCCAGGGACCTACTGGCCCACGGACCTGGGCGAGCATCTCAATGAGCGGCGGGTCAGCCCGTGGGACATCGATCCGGACCAGATCCTGCGCCTGTTCGTGCCGCGTGCGGCCGAGATCGATCAGACCAAAGACCCGCGCCTGTGGCAGCTCTTGCAGCAGCTCAGTGAGGCCTTCACCGTGCACGCCGCCACCTGCTGGCTGTTGGAAAACCGCCCGGACTGGGATTTCACCGCTGTCTATTACCGGGCGATCGATGAAATTTGCCACCGCTTCATGCCCTATCACCCGCCACGGCTCGAGGCGGTGAGCGAGGCGGACTTCGACCTTTACCAAGGCGTGGTGGCGGCCGCCTACCGGCTGCACGATTTGTTTCTGGTGGCGCTGATGCGCCTGGCCGGGCCGGACACCGCGCTGATGTTGGTGAGTGACCACGGGTTTCACAGCGACCATCTGCGGCCCAAATTCACTCCGCGGGTGCCCGCCGGCATCACCGTCTGGCACTGCCCCCAAGGGATCATCGCGGCCATGGGGCCGGGCTTTCAGGCGGACACCCTCATCCACGGCGCTCGCTTGTTAGATGTCGCGCCCACCGTGCTCGCGTGGTTCGGCCTGCCCGTCGGCGAGGACATGGAAGGCCGGGTGTTGGCGGAGGCCTTTGCCGCGCCTCCGCAACTCACCACCGTGCCGACCTGGGAAGACCCGTTAGCCCCGCCACGCCAGGTGCAGGTGCTGCCCCGTGCGGACCGACAGGCACTGCTCGATCAATTCGCCGACCTCGGTTACATCGAGCGCGTACCCGATGATCCGGGCCTGGCGGTCCAGGAAACCGAGCGCGAAAACAAGTGGAACCTCGCCCGCGCCTGCATCGACGGCGGCCGCTACGCACCGGCCCTGCCATTGCTGGAAGAAGTCCACGCACTGCGCCCGGCACGCGACGATTACGCCCAACTGCTCAGCATCTGCCAACTGCGGCTCGGCCTGCTCGATGAGGCCCAAGCCACCGCCGCCAGTTGCCGCGAGCACTTCGGCGAGTCGCCTGCCATGCACTTGTTGCTGGCCAACATCGCCCTCGAGCGCGACGACGCGGCCGCGGCGCTGACCCACCTCGAAGCAGCCCGCACGGAAGGCCCGGAGGATCTGCAACACCTGGTCCTGCTGAGCCGCGCCCAACAACAGGCGCGGCTGTGGGACGAAGCTGCGGCGACCTGCCGCAAAGTCCTCGCCCTCGATCCGGCCAATCCGCCGGGCTTGCTCGGCCTCGCCCGCAGCGCCCTGCGCCGCGGCCTGCCGGCGGAGGCGGTCGAGCACGCGCTCGCGGCCATCGGCCAGCAGTTCGGCAATCCGCGCGGCCACTTGTTGTTAGGCAGCGCGCTGTGCCAGCTCGGCGAGTGGCAGCCGGCCGTGCAGGCACTGGAAACCGCCATCCGGCTCGCCCCGCGGCTCGCCCTCGCCCACCGCCAACTCGCCATCGCCCGCCGGGCGCTCGGCGATCCAACGGGATCCGAGCTGGCGATGTCGCAGGCGCGGCTGGCCCGCCACTTCAACCGCCGTCCGGACGCCGCCGCACTGCAAACGTTGCGCGAGGAATCCGCAGGCCGCCGACCGCACTTTGAGGAAATCCGCGAGCGGCGCCTCGCCGCCCACCAAGCCCGGGTGGCAGCCGCCGAGGCTGAGGGCTTGCCGCCGGACCAGGAGTTCATCGTGGTATCCGGTTTGCCGCGCTCCGGCACCAGCCTGATGATGCAAATGCTGCGTGCCGGCGGCCTCGAACTCATGAGCGATGGCACCCGCGCCGCCGACGAGGACAACCCGGAAGGGTATTGGGAATGGGCGGACGTCCGCAAACTTCCACACAACCCGCGCCTCATCGAGCAGGCCTTTGGCAAGGTCACCAAGGTTGTTTCCGCCTTGCTGCCGCACCTCTCGCCGCGGCATCGCTACAAGGTGATCTTCATGACCCGGCCGCTGGAACAAGTGGTCGAATCCCAGGGGAAAATGCTCGCGCACAACGGCCGCCAGGCCAAATCCGACCCTGCCCATCTCATCAAATCCCAGCGCGAGCATGTCACCGGAATGCTTGCCGCACTACGCCGCTCGGAACGAATCCAAGTCCTCGAGGTTTCCTATCCCGAGTTGGTGGCCGACCCTGCGGCAGGGATGCAGGCGCTCGCCGCGTTCCTACCCGGTGTTTTCCAGGCCGGCCCTGCCGTGCTGGCAGCGGTCAAGCCCGGCCTGCACCGCAACCGCCAGCCTGCCACCTGCGCCACCACCCTCGAACCGCAAGTCACTACGCCATGAAGTCATCCGGACATGATGTCAGATACAAGTCCGGTGCCGTGCGCACGGGCTTGGTCCTCATTGGGGTAATCCTCGCCCTGGGCCTGGGCATTGGCGCGTGGCTGGCCAGTCACCGGGGCCAGCCGCCCTCCCGCCGCGTGGATGCCACCGACACGCCGGTCGCGCGGAACGCCGCGGGATCCAATATCAACGGGCTGCCGCCCGCCGCAGTGGCCGAAAATTTCACCCGGGCACGCACGCAGGCCGAACGCCTGCAATGGGTGCGGCAGCCAACTCAAGTGGCGGCAGCGATGGCGGAGTTTTTCCGCAACGGGCGCGGCGCCCGCGAAACGGTGGCCACCCTCAAGGCCATGAAGCCCGCCGAGGCCGACGCGGCAGCGTTCGAGCGCTTTGGCGTGACGATGGCAGACGGCAGCCAGCGCTTGCTCTGCGTGGTGACGAGCGCCGGTGAGCCAAAAGTCGATTTCAAAGCCTACGCCCGCCATGGCTCCGTGCCATGGGAAGACCTGCTGGCCGGCCTGGCCAAGGAAGCCAGTGAGATGCGGGTCTTCATCCAAAAGGGTGACTACTACAATTACGAGTTCAAGCATGACGTGCGCTGGCAGAATTTCATCGCCACCTCGCCCGACCTCGAGGCCCCGGTGCAGCTCTACATCGCCCGCAACGAGCCTGCGGCAAAACTGCTGGAGAAGCTCGACACCCAACGCCCCATGCGGGCCACCATCGCACTCCGGGCACTCGGCGAGAGTCATCTCAAACGCCAATTTGAAATCACCAGGTTCCTCGGTGCCGGCTGGGTGCTTGAGGATTGAAAGACCAAGACTGTGAAAGATCCCGATCCTGGCATCAGCTACTTCAGTGACTCCGACGACCTGGTGCGCGAGCGCACGATCTGGCGGCGCAAGGTCGCCGCATGGAGCATCGCGGTCCTCGTCGTGCTCGGCTTCTCGGCCAAGCCCGCCTACCGGGCGTTCCGCGAGTATCGAATCAATCGGAATCTGGCAGCGGCACAGGCGGCGGCCCGCGCTGAAGACTGGGACACCGCCCGTGACAAGGCCTACAGCGTGTTGATCGTTCGGCGGAACGACTTCGAGGCCTTTCGCATCTGGGCCCGCGCCCTCGGCAAGCGGAGCGAACGCCGCACCTACACCGCCGCTGCCTCACTCTTCAGCGACCCTCGTGCCTCCCGCGAGGACCGCCTCGAAGCGCTGCAGGTGCTCGCGCTCCAAGCGCCGCATGCACTCGCCCTGCGTGCTTATGGCAGCCTGCCGGAAGCACTGCGCGGCCAGGCCTCCTTCCGCGCCGCCATCACCCCCTTGTTGCTCCGCCGCAGTGATATCGACATCGCCGAAAACAGCCTGCGCGAGGTCGCGCAGCCACGGGACGTACCCATGGTCCGCCTCGAATTGCTCCGCACGCTCTGCAGCCGCCCGGAAGTCGGACGCGTGGCGGAAGCCCGCGAGATTTTCGCAAGCCTGATCGCCGACCAAGCCACCGAGGAAGCCCTGGCCGCCTTGCTGCTGCTTGGAGACGTGCCCGGCGGCCTCGTGCCCGGCGACCCACTGCCCAATCTCCCGGCCTGGCTCAAAGACCAGCCGCGAGCCACGACCCTCCACCACCTGTTAGGAATGCGGCCGGCGCTGGAAGCCGCGCCGGAAGCCGCCGAGCGCCTGTATGAAGCGGCCATCAAGCGTTTCCTAACGACCGAGCCAGGGGTGCTCGGCACCTGGCTGGTTCGCCAGGGGCAGGCCGAGCTGGCGGCCAGGGTCTTGGAGGAACCGGCGAAAACCCGTCCGGACGCCTTCCTCGCCCGCCTCCATGCCCTGCTGCGCCTGAAGCAGGACGCCGACCTCGAGGCCGCGCTGGCAGCAGCTCCGGACGGGGTTGATCCCGTCGAATTCGAGATCGCGCAGGCCTCCTTGGCCTGGCTTCGCAACCAACCCGGCGCCGCCTCGGCGGCGCTGACCCGAGCCATGAATCAGGCGGCTTTCGACACCGGCGCCAACCGCTTCATCCAGATCGCCCGGGTGGCCGGGGACCACGCTGCCCAGGACTCGGCAGAGGATGCCTGGGTGGGCGCGCTGCGCTTGGGCTGGGGCCCCCTGCCGCTCTACCGTGACCTGCTCCCGGTCTTCGACGCGTTGGCAAGCAAGGGCCGCAGCGAGGACTTGCTGGCGAGCTATCGATCATTGCTGCGCTTCGAGCCGAACAACCTCGAAATGCTCAACCGTTTCCATTATCTCGCCCTGATCCACAGCCTCCTGCCGCCCGAGCAGATCATCACGGCACAAGCTAGACTGCTCGCGAGTTATCCTGACAAACCGGAATTCAATGCCACCATGATGCTCGCCGAGATCTTAGGCGGCCATCCGGCAGACGCGCTGGCCCGCCTGCCGAAGATGCATGACGGCAAGGCCGTGACTCCGACGCTGCAAACCGCGCTCGAAGGTACCGCCCGGGTTCTGGGCGGCGAAACCGAGGCGGGAACAGCCTTGCTCAAAGACGTCAACTGGCTCCTCTTGATGCGGCAGGAGGGCATTGTCTTCCGCGACGTGCTCGTGAAGCACAACCTCTCCGGGCTCCCCATGCCGGAGTTGAAGAGTGACGAGATTGAAGCCGCTCCCGACCAGATCCCGGCCTGGCGCAAGGCGGTCAAGCAGTTCGAGAAAGATCGCGGCGGCGAGATCCTGCCCGCCCTGCCCACCCCGCGGATCCCCGGCGCGGACCTGCCTCAGTAGTTTCTGCCGGCAGCTTTATGTTAGAGGACTTGGCGCATGGCGTGGCAAAACTCGTCGGCCGATGCGGTCTCATGTCTTGCTCTGATTCCCCAAGAACACGATTGGCATTGCCGGGCGGATGGGTATGCTCAGCGGCAGGACCGCCTCCCATGAATACCGCCTCACCCCATCTTCCCGTGCGGAAATCCACCGTCTGGAGCCTCGCGGCTGAGGGCGTCCGACGGATTTTCCATCTGGCATTCCCCTCCCCTCCTTACTCCCGGTCTCCGATTTGCACCTCGGCTTGCACCATGAACGAGCGCCCGGGAAAACAACTCCATCTGGCAAAAATGAACGGAACAGCCTATCCCCACAGCCCGCGCGAAACGATGGACGGCTGGATCCACCTGCCGCGATCCCTGGTTTCACCCCGTTCCTCGGGTTCCACTCCGGGCCATCGCCGGTGGACCTGCGCCGCCGTTCTCGCGCTGGTTTTGGTGGGTCGGCTGTCCGCTCAGGAACAGAGCGTGAGCCCGGGCGTGAACAACCAGTACCAGAATCCCGATCCGGACGAGTGGGCCGCCAAGTGGGAGACCGAGAGCCGGGAGATCTATTCCCTGCGTGAGCAAATCGTCACGGCCTGCGGGATCAAGCCGGGCCTGTCCGTCGCCGACATCGGTGCGGGCACCGGGCTGTTCACGCGGCTCTTTGCCGTGGCCGTCGGCAACGGGGGCAAGGTCTATGCGGTGGACATCGCCGGGAAGTTCGTGAAGTATATCCAGCAGACCTGCGAGAAGGCCGGCCTCAAGAATGTGGTGGGGGTGGTCTGTACCGAAGACTCGGCCACCTTGCCACCGGACTCGATCGAGCTGGCTTTCATCTGCGACGTCTATCACCATTTTGAGTTCCCGTACAAGACGATGGCGTCGATTCACCGGGCTTTGCGGCAGGATGGCCGGGTGGTGATCATCGACTTCCGCAGAGTGGAAGGGGTCAGCACTGAGTGGACCCTCAAGCACGTGCGGGCGGGCCGGGAGGTCTTCACCCGGGAAATCGAAGCGTGCGGCTTCAAGCGGGTGGAAGAACCCGAGGCCCTGAACAAGACCCTCAAAGACAACTACTGCATCATCTTCCAAAAGGTGGAACGCCGGCAGGAAACGGTCAAGGTGATGACCTTCAATTTGCGCTACATCACCGCCGAGGACCAGGGGGTGCGGACCTGGCCGAACCGGCGCGATGCCGCCGCCGCGCTGATCCGCCAGGAGGCGGCGGATTTCGCCTGCGTGCAGGAGGCGTTCCGCTCGATGTTGGATGATGTCAAAGCGCGGGTGCCGGGCTATGGCGCCGTGGGAATGGGTCGCGAGGATGGCAAGGAACAAGGGGAGTACGCCGCGATCCTGTACCGCGAAGCCGCCTGGGCGCCGGAGCAATCCGGGACGTTTTGGTTGTCCGACACGCCTGCCGTGGCGGGTTCGCGCACTTGGGGCAACCGGGTGACCCGCATCTGCACCTGGGGGCGTTTCAAGAACCGCACCTCGGGCCGTCTGATCCATGTGTTCAACGCGCACTTCGACCATGAATCCCAGCCATCGCGGGAAAACTCAGCGGCCCTGGTCGTGCAACGCATCGCCGCCCTGGGCGCGGAGGTGCCGGTGATCTTCACCGGTGATTTGAACGCCACGCCGGACAATCCGGCCATTGGCACCCTGACCCAAGGACCGCCGCCGCTGGTGGATGCCTGGCTCACGCAGCATCCCGCGCTGCCCGCCGCAGAGTCCGGCACCTGCCATTCGTTCACCGGCAGGCGCGACGGCGCACGAATTGACTATATCTTTGCCACCGCCGCACTCACCCCACTGGCGGCGGAGATCCTGCACGACGCGCCAGACGGCGCCTATCCCTCCGATCATTTTCCCGTCCGCGCAACCCTGGAGTGGAAGTGAACCTCGCTGCCCGGCCATCGTGATCCTCCCACTCACGAGTTGCTAGCCTCGGGTCTGCTCTCCAGCGCCTGCCATAGCAGCACCTTCGCAGCCGTCATGCCCCACACCCATCGCACACTCCTCACCACGAAATCATCGCATGCACAAATCATGGGTAAAGCAAATCAGGGCGCGTAAATACTGGATCATATTGTTGCTGCTGGTGCTGGCGGCGACTTTTGGCGCCACGCGGGTTGGCGTCAGCCGCATAGACCTTTATGCCACACCCAGTTCGCACACCGGGCCGATGACCTTTCCCAAGGACTTCTACTGGGGCGCGGCGATCTCCGGCCAGCAGGCGGAAAGTCAGCAACCCAGCGACTGGACGGCTTTTGAACAGGACGCCTTCAAGCACGGACGATTTGACACCGGCGCTATCCCCGGGGCTGCCAAGCCCGGACATATCCACGATTTGGGCAAATCCTCGGCAACCGTGCGCCGTGAGAAGACCGGCTTCGACAACATGTATCCCGAAGATATCGCCATGGCCAAAAACATGGGCCTGAATGCCTTCCGCACTTCCATTGACTGGGCGCGCCTGTTCCCACGGGAGGATATGCAGGAGCCAGACCCACCAGGCCTCGCCTTCTACAAGGGCCTTCTTGCCGAGATGAAAAAACAAGGCCTCACCCCGTTCGGCACCCTGTTCCACTTCGCCACCCCGGCGTGGTTCTTCCAGCCAGACGCGTCAGGCAAGCAAGGTTGGGAGCGCCAGGACGCCATGGCACATTGGCAGCGTTACGTTGCGGCGGTGGCCGAGAACTTCGTTCCCGACATAGAGCAATGGTGTACGCTTAACGAACCGCTTACCTATATCTACAATGGCTATATTGAAGGGGTCTTTCCACCCTTGGAGCACCGTCCTGACGTCTCGGCCACAGCCGACGTGATCGAAGCGTTGCTTAACGCTCACGTGATCGGTTACCAGACTCTGCACAAGGTAGCCGTGGCCAAGCAGGCCAAGGTTAATGTCGGCATCGCCATCCATGCCCGATCCTTCGAACCCCTCCGTAACTGGGCGCCTCTGGATCGGCTGAGCGCGGAGGCCATCGACCAGGCCTGGAACTGGGACTTCAGTGATGCGATCAAAACCGGTCAGTTGAAGCTGACCCGCACCAAGATCAGCAAGAATATTGCTGGACTTAAAGGTACCGCAGACTACATCGGCATCAATTACTATGGCCGTTGTTACGTCAAGTCCGACATCATGCATCCGGCCAAACCGGAGGTGCTGTACCACGACCCGGCCGCCATGAACGAGCCCTGCAATGACCTGGGTTGGGCCTCCTATCCGCATGGGTTTTACCGGATCCTGACGGAAGCCTACAGGCGCTACAAGAAGCCGATTTATGTGTTGGAGAATGGGACGGCAGACCAAGCCGCCAATGACGTGGCCCGCCAGAAGTTCCTCGTCTCTCACCTCCGCGAAGTGTGGCTGGCGATCAACGAGGGTAAAGTCGATATCCGCTCCTACATTCATTGGTCCTTGTTCGACAACTTTGAGTGGGCCGAAGGATTCACCGCGCGGTTTGGCCTGGTCGCCGTCGATTATGAAAACGGCTTCAAACGAGTCCCCCGGCCATCCGCCAAGCTATATACGGATATCACCAAGGCCAACGGCCTTTCGGCGGCCATGCTCAAGAATCTCGGGCCACCCTGAACCCCGCCGCAGCAAGGACAGTCGCTCAACTTCTTTTCCCGCCCTGCGGTCCGGCCACCGGCCCTTGCAACGGCAGTCACCCGCCAAGCAAATTCCCTGGCACTAACCGGTGTCCCGACCTCCACAGTTCATGATCCCGGCGGAAAATGAGTCGGCACTTTTTGGCGTTTCAGACAAATTCGCGAATCATCCGCGCATGGGTTTGCGGGTGGCAGAAGTGCCGATGCGGTGTCATGTCTTGCTCTTACTTGATCATTGAATGTTGGAAGTTGAATGTTGAATGTTGAATGTTGAAATCTTCGGCGTGCCTCCTGGGAACCCCGCAGCTCTAACGGTTCAGCCAAAGCGGTGTGGCGGGCTGCGCCCTTCCCACCGCACTCCAGACTTTGGCTCGCGCCTGGGCAGGTGAAGGTATGGAGTGCGGTGGGAAGCGCAGCGCCACACCGCTGTGGCTAAGTCCCGATGCTCGCTGCGGCCGGACCATCGTCGGGTCGTCACCAGGATTCGGCGTTCCCGTTCTCAGCATCAGAACCCGGTGGGCGGGTGTGGCACCGGGAGTAACGTGGGCGCGATAAGGAGCCACCACATTCTTGTGGTGGTAGCGGAAGGGCGGCCCATGAGTGCGTGCAGAAGGCGCTCTGGGAATATCTTGGTGCGGCAACCGGCGGCTGAAGGGGCTGGCAAAGTAAGACCAAGAAGTGTCACCGCCGCGTCCATTCTTATACTTGATGACGGACCGGACGATGGTCCGGCCGCAGCACGCGCCGGGACTTAGCCACAGCGGTGTGGCGCGGCGCTTCCCACCGCAGTCCATACCTTCACCTGCCC
>JAPLUI010000345.1 GCA_026397725.1 Verrucomicrobiota bacterium
CCTGCTCAAGCCCGGCGATGAAATCGTCACCCGCATCGAAATCCGCGTGGACCGCGACATGGAATACATCCATCTCAAGAACCAGCGCGGCAGCGGCGTGGAGCCGGTCAATGTGCTATCCCAATCCAAGTGGCAGGACGGACTCAGCTATTACGAGATGACCAAGGACACCGCCGACCATTTCTTCATCGAGTGGTTGCCGCGCGGCACCTATCTGTTTGAAACCAGCGCGCGGGTCCAACTCCGCGGCACCTATCCGACCGGCATCGCCGAAATCCAGTGCATGTACGCCCCGGAATTCAACAGCCACAGCGGCAGCGTGACGATGAAAGTCGAGTGAGGGAAGAGGGTTATCTCGCACCAGAACTTTTAACGTCACCCATGCCATGAGGCTTCTAACATCCTTTTTGCTAGTACTCGCGTCTGCGCTGTCCGCCCACTCTGCTCCCCGTGATGCCCAGTGGCAGCAAGTGTCGGAGTACTTCGACAAGGATCGGCCGAAGTCCGCCATCAAAGTGCTCACTACCATCGACCAACAAGCCCGCGCGGAAAAGGCCTGGCCGGAGGCGATCCGCGCCACCGCCGAGCACGCGTTGCTGGAGGACCGGGTTGCCGGAGGCCGGGATTCACTTGGGCGGATCAAGACGCTGGATGCCGAATTGGCCACGGCCCCGAAGCCCATGCGACTGCTGCTCCAGACGATCCAGGCCATCTGGCTGGCACGCTATTTTGATAACAACCGCTGGTCCTTGCTGGACCGCACCCCGACCGCCGGCCCGACCGGCGATGACATCCAGACCTGGGACCTTAAGCGCATTCTAACGGAAGTCGGCGCGCGTTTCAACAAGGTCCTTGCCAATCGTGATGTCCTCAGGAAAATCCCGATCACCGACTATGATTTCATTCTTGAAAAGGAGGAGGACAGCCCACCGGACAGCCTGCGGCCGACCTTGTACGACTTTCTGATGCATGAAATCCTGGATTTCCATGCCACCCAGGAACAAACGAATGCCGAGGCGGAGGACGCCTTTGCCTTTGACTACAACTCCCCGGCCTTCGGCACCACCGCTGAATTCCTCGCCTGGCAACCCCAAACCACCGATCAATCCTCGTGGAAGCTCAAGTCACTCCGTATCTATCAGGAATTGCTCGAATTCCATCAGGCCGACCTTCCGGCCAGGGTCCATGTCGACCTCTTGCGCCTCGCCTGGGCCAAGAACGCTGTCAGTGATGCCAGCGGCGACAAGCGCATGGAACAACGCCTGCGTGAAATCATCAGCGACAGCGCTGGCAACGAGGTCCAATCCCTCGCGCGTGCCGACCTCGCGTGGTTGCTGGTTGGCGAGAAACGCATGCTTGAGGCCCGCGAGATAGCCAGCGCCGGACGCGACGCGTTTCCGGATTCGACCTTCAGCAGCGTGTGCGTCGGCGTGATTGACAAGATCGAAGCCAAGGAATGCCTTGTCTCGACCGAGTTGGTGTGGAATGCCGCCAAACCGCAGTTTGAAGTTCAATACCGCAACCTCACCAAGATCTGGTTCCGCCTCTATCAAGTCACTTGGCAGCCTGACCTGCAGAAACTTGACCGGTATGCCACCGGCGCAGAGGCGGACATGAAACGCCTTCTGACCCGGAAACCAGTTAGAGAGTGGTCGGTAGATCTCGCGCCAACGGCGGATTATCTATCAAAAACCACGCTGCTGGCAATACCGCCAGATCTGCCCAAGGGTTACTATGAATTGGTGTCCAGCACGGTTGAAGGTTTTCCGTTCAAAGACAATCATCTCCAACGCGCCCGGATCTGGATCTCCGATCTTGCCATCGTCACGCGCTCACAAGCGGGAATCCTTGGCGGATGGGTGACCGATGCCCTGAGCGGCGAGCCTGTCAAAGGCGCGAAAGTGGAATTGTGGCTCTCCTCTGGCAAAAGTCAGAAATGGAACGTGAAAGAAACTGTCGAAACCGATGGCAGCGGCTGCTATTCCTTCACGGAAGTGACGGGGAAAGCCGGTGGAACTGGCATCGTGCGAGTCCTGCGGCAGGGCGATTCGCTTGCAACTGAAGGCGACACGCTCAGCACAGATCGGTATTTGAGGTCCGACAACGAAGTCTTTCTATTCACGGATCGCGCGATTTACCGGCCGGGACAGACGATCCGCTTCAAAGGCATCGCCGCCTCTTTCAATCGCAAGGCCAACGATTATCACTCCCGCAATCGACAACCATTCGAGGTGAAATTCCTTGATGGAAACCGCAAGGAGATTGCCACCCTCAAGGTGCGGTCGAACGACTTCGGCTCATTCTCCGGCAGTTTCACCGCACCCACCGATCGTGTGCTCGGCCAGGCCATTCTAGAATGCGAAAAGTGTATCGAGCAGGTCCGCATCGAGGAATACAAACGACCCAAATTCATCGTCGAAGTGGGTGCCGCCAAGGATCAGCCCAAACTCGGCGAGAAAGTCGCCGTCACCGCCAAGGCCACCGCCTACACCGGAGCCGCCATCGATGGCGCGAAAGTGAAATGGTCGGTCACCCGCGACACCGAATGGCCGGATTGGGCGCATTGGTGCGGGTGGTATCGGTCGTACTCCAGCTCTTTCAAACAAATCGCCCACGGCGAAATGACCACCAAGCAGGATGGTTCGTTGGTCATCGAATTTCTCGCAGAGCCGGACCCGAACATCGATCCGGCGCAGGAACCGGTGTTCTCGTATGATGTCACTGTTGAGGTCACTGACGGCACCGGCGAAACCCGCACGGATTCCCGGGCGATCAAGGTCGGCTATCGCGGGGTGCGGGCCAAGTTAACGGCTGATGCCTGGCAGGAAACGGCGAAGCCTGTTATGCTAACAGTTTCAACCACCACCGTCGATGACCAAGCGGTGGCGGCCAAGGGGACCGTGACCATTCATCGCGTTAGCCAACCGGCCACGATGTTGCGGCCGCACCTCCCGGCCCGGATCTATTATGGCGACCGGGACCAAAGGGAGATCAAGGATCCGGCCGATCCGAATACCTGGGAGCTTGGTGAGGTGGTGCAGAAAAACGACTTTGCGACGGATAAGGAAGGCAAGGGCCGCACCGAGGTCAAACTCAGCGCCGGCGAATACCGCGCGGTGTTGGCCACCACCGATGCCGCAGGCAACAAGGTCAGCGCCATCCTGCCCTTGCGGGTGATCGATCCGGAGGCACCGAGTTTTCCGGTTGGAATCCCCTATCATTTTGCGGCCAAGTCCAAGGAGGTATTGCCGGGTGGGGAATTTGTCGCGCTCTGGGGCACAGGTTATGAGCATGGCCGGGTGTATTTCGAGATCGAGAATCGCGGCAAGCTGCTGCGCAGCGGGTGGTCGGACGGCACGAAGACCCAGGAGTTGCTGCGTTTTCCGGTCACCGAAGCTCACCGCGGCGGCTTCCAGGTGCATGCGGTCTTTGTGCATGATAACCGCAGCTATACCGAGTCCTTCGCGGTCGCCGTACCCTGGAACGAGCATGATCTAACACTCAAGTTTGAAAGCATGCGCTCGAAGCTCGAGCCCGGCTCCAAGGAAACTTGGTCGGTGTTAGTCGAGGGCGCGGAAAAGAATGCCGTTGAAATGTTAGGAACGATGTATGATGCCTCCCTCGAGGCGTTTGCGGCACACAACTGGCTGCGCTCGTTTACGGGTTACTTCCATGTCGACGACAAGCGCGCGAGTCTGCAAGGAGTGGGTGGCATGACCTTGGGTCAGGACTGGGGTCGGTATTCGGGTTCTCAAGGCGGATACAGTCATCCCAACTTCCGTCACCTTTCCTATGCCATCCTGGAAGACGTCTTTAACTCACCCGATGCCGGCTCCCCCGGACTGCCGCAGCAGAACAATGGGGGCGTAGGCGCTGCGGATCCGTTTTGCGCCAGCTCGGGTGGCGAGGAGCCCGCCAAGCCCGATCTAACAACCATCTCGGCGCGCAAGAACCTGCAGGAGACCGCGTTTTTCGAGCCGCATCTGACAACCGATGACAAGGGCATCGTGAAGATGACCTTCACCATGCCGGAGGCGCTGACCAAATGGCGCTTCATGGGCTTTGCCCACGATGCCAAGCTGCGCTCCGGCTACCTCGAAGGGGAAACCGTCACCGCCAAGGACTTGATGGCGCAACCCAACCCGC
>JAPLUI010000244.1 GCA_026397725.1 Verrucomicrobiota bacterium
CGTCCTTTGGAACAACTGGGAAGGGATCACGAACCCGTCGGATCCAGGAACCGTTTCGCTCGGCGCGGGGCAGGTTCTCACGCTCCCGGTTAGCAGCGGAGTCTTCTCGATTCGTTTGGGCGAAGGCTCCGATACCAACGAACAGATCCCGCCGACGGTCTTCTTCGATGCAACGAGCAATGCCGTGCGCTCCAGTGTGAAGCTCGCCGTCTGGTTCAGCGCGGATGGGGGTGCCTTCACCCGCCTCACCCCCGATGTCGAATTCGCCTCGGTCCCGTTCGCCATGGTCGCAGGGATCGCGGAGACGGTGAAGGAGCGGGCGGTCACGACTGCAATGCTAACGGATGGGTCGATCGAGACTTCCAAATTGACATTGGGTGGTGTCACTGGCGACAGAATTGCGAACGAAACAATCTCGGTCGAGAATTTCACCATTGCGCTCAGGCAGGCAAGCATCATTCCTCCGGGAACGATTATCCCGTTTGCAGGACCGGTAGGAAATGTTCCAGCAGGCTGGAAATTCTGTGACGGGAGTGCAGTCAGTCGGGTCACCTATGCTGCTTTGTTTGCAGCCATCGGAACTACATGGGGCACTGGGGATGGATCAGTTACTTTCACAATTCCAGACCTGCGAGGCACATTCTTGAGAGGCACGGGAACCAGCGGGAGCAAGATTGGACCAACCGTTGGAACAACACAAGACGATCAGTTTCAAGATCACTATCACAGGATCTATAGCACGAATCCAAACCGCCGACGAGGGATTAGTGGAACGAGTGCGCTGACAGTTCCTATTCCCGGGGACTCTGCGGGCCTTCAAGAGCCAGACGGGGGCCCAGTCATTTCTGGAAAACATGGTTCCGAAACCCGTCCTGTTAACTCCGGCATCGCCTACATCATCAAATTCTAGCCGATCCTATTCCTCGACAGCTCGCCTAATATAATCCAAAATGCGCTCCGGCAGAACTTGCCCGATTGATGGCCAAGCGCTCCTGAATCCCTTTTCCCAACCACACCAATAACAACGAATATGAAAAGAGTCCTTCCTGCCACTCTCTGCCTGTTGCTTCAGGGTCTGGCTACGGGCCAGTCCCCCTACGCCTCGCTCCAGGTTCCCCAACAAATCCAATACCAGGGCCGGGTAGCCACGGGGACGGGCGCGGCATGGACGGGCACCGAAGGTTACTTCGTGTTCGCGCTGGTCCAAGGTGCCACCGTCCTTTGGAACAACTGGGAAGGGATCACGAACCCGTCGGATCCAGGAACCGTTTCGCTCGGCGCGGGGCAGGTTCTCACGCTCCCGGTTAGCAGCGGAGTCTTCTCGATTCGTTTGGGCGAAGCTTCGATGCAACGAGCAACGCCGTGCGTTCCGGCGTGAAACTCGCCGTCTGGTTCAGTCCCGATGGAGGCACCTTCACCCGCTTGGCTCCCGATGTCGAATTCGCCTCGGTGCCGTTCGCCATGGTCGCAGGGATTGCGGAGACCATCAAGGAAAGGACGGTGGGCAGCACTCAACTTGCTGAAGGTGCGGTGCAGTCTCCTAACATCGGCTTGGGCGCGGTTGGTTCTGCACAGATTGCCATCGGCGGAGTGCAATCGGCCAACATAGCCGATGGTTCCCTCACGGTCAGTGATTTTTCCTCCGAACTGCGGGAAGCCAGCGTGATCCCGCCGGGAACGATCCTGCCCTTCGCCGGTCCGGTGGCTAATGTGCCTGCTGGCTGGAAAGTCTGTGACGGGAGTGCAGTCAGTCGAACTACTTATGCTACTCTTTTTGCCGCAATTGGTACGTCGTGGGGGAAGGGGAATGGCTCCTCGACATTCGCGCTTCCTAATTTGGCCGGAGCAATGTTGGCCGGTACCGGTACGGGCGTGATAAATGGAAGAAATAAAGTGGGACCGGCGATCGGTGCATTTCAAGAGGACAGTATGCAAGGACATTGGCACACCTCGGTGGCATCATCATCAGCAAGCTTTGGCTATTCCGCACCACACATCGGCATTAATTTCAATGGAACTCCGAGCGGTATTTCGGTTAGGGACGCGACCTCCGACGGATCAAATATCCCCCCGCGAACGGGACTTGAAACCCGTCCCTACCGGGCCGGCGTCAACTACATCATCAAACTCTAACCGCCAACCCCTTTTCTCCCGGTCTCCGAACCTCTCTTTAGCCCCTCATGCGCACCAACCCAGGAAAGCATTTTCCTAGCAATCAGGAAAGCAAGTGCCTAGCAATCAGAGCGTGTCAACCGTTAGATCGGAATCAGACTGCGTGATGAAACTAACAGCCTGACAACCACCGATGACACCCAACATGCCCACGGCATTCACCCCGCCTGGACCATCAACCAAAGCGAATCTTCTCACGAATTCTTGCATGGCGCAGAAGATGTTCTTATGAACATTCCACGTGCCTGCCATCTACCACCCCCGCCGTCCCCGTGCCTCGCCGCTCTGGCAAATCGTCACCGCCGCCTGGGAGTCCTTTGTCGCCGGTTACGGGAAAATCCACCGTGCCACCATGGAGCCGCTCCGCCCGCATGTCATCGCGGGCGTACGCAACTTCCTCCGCAGTGGCGACCGTGGCTGCGGCGTCCCGCCGCAGGCCGTGGACGGCGCGTCTCGCGCCGCGAATTCGAATGCCGCCGCCACCTCTGTCCCGCCTGTCACCAGCACCGCGTCCGCCACATTTCCGCGTGGATCGCCACCTCCGTCTGCCATGAGGTCCCCCACCGCCAGTTCGTCTTTACCATCCCGCGGTCGTATGTCTCAGATTCCCACGCGCCTCGTCCCTGCGCCAAATCCCGATGGCCCCGCCGATCCTCCGGCCGAGACGCCGCCACCCGCACCCGTGCTGATCGTCCCGCCGCCCCCGCTCCGCACCGCCCGCTCCATGCGCCCCTTGTGGCGCGACCTCATCCGATGTAGCGGCGTGTCTATGACCGTCGCACTTGCTCCGCCATTGAATCGCTCACGCCTATGCTGAAAGCCAGCGACGGTCACAGACCGCCGCTACATCGCCCTTTGCCCGCAGTGCAACACGCCCATCATGAAACCATCGGCGGCGTGCGCCGGCCCGAGCAGGTCGAATTCTTCCTCCGTCTCTGGGGTCTCCGGGAGGGATTCATCGACATTCCGCAGCCTCCAAAACCTTCGTTCGACATCGAGACCTTCGAGCCGATCATGCCCTCGCAACGGGCGATCAAGGAATGGATCCCCGATGACGAGCCGCCGGACCTCTGGGACCAAACCGCCGGATTCTCCAACGACTGGAACCAATCCCGGCCCGATCCCAGTGAGGTTGATCTGGGCGACGGGCGCATTCTGGTGCCCTGCTTCGACTGACACCCGGCGAGCCCGTTCCGGAAAAATTTTTCGCTCCCACGCCGATTTTCCTTGGCTTGGGAGGGGCAAACCGTAATCTCAGCCCTGGAAAGATCGCCCCATGACGCACATCGCACAGCCATCTCCCCGGCAAAACCACCCTGCCGACCGTGCCAAGGCGGCGGAATCCGCGTCGCCGGCCCCTCCTTTCCCCGCAACCCCTTTTCTCCCGGTCTCCGAACCTTTCCTTAGCCCCTCATGCGCACCAACCCCGGAAAGCAATTTCCTAGCACCCTGCCCCCACATTGCACCCAATTTCCCGCCCTCCGGTCCGGCCACCGGCACTTTCAACGGCCTTCACCACAATTGCGGAGCACTAGAAGAAATAGCCATGTCACATCGCATACCACAGTTAGGTCTGGCCGTTTTGCTTGCGTCGAGTGCGCCGGTTGGCGCCTTGCAAGTCGGCTGGAGTGTCGATATCCATCAGAATCAGTTTGTTCCGTGCGCGGATGATTTCCACGTGTGGGGCGTTCTGGAATCACTACCAGACCAGTATGGCGAGCATCCGCCCACGTTGCTCGCGCAAGACAACGTCGAACCATACGACAAGTACCAGGGCCAGATCTGCTACAGTGACATATTCGATCACTTCAGCTACACGATCGGCGGCCCGCAGAACCCGAACCTGCCGCGCCCGCCCGGCTACGTCGGGCCGTGGCCGCCAACCGGCCCTCCGTTTTACTATTTTGAAGCCAACTGGTGGAGCGATGAGAACTGCGTCGAGTTCTGCCACTGGGCGCACTTCGGCTTGAAGTTCGAGGAGAACGACGGCAACTACGGCTACTGGCTGCAGGGCCGGTGGACAGCGGAGCACGGCGCGCAGTATGCCACCAGCAACACTCCGATGTTAGGGTTTGCGGTCATCGAACGGCAGGGTCCCGGCCCGGTGATCCGCCTCCAGAACGCCAACACGGTCCCGATCGGAGTTGCCCAGATGCAGACGCTGCTGCTGCCCGCCGGAACCAACTTCGACATCAACAACCTGACGACAAACCATTTCGATGTCCATCCGGAATTCGTTTGGACGCAGGTGCCGGGAGGCTTGCTGCCGGCATTCGTCGCCCCGAGTTCGTTCTTCGATGTCTTCCTGGAGTCGATCGGCACGGCACCGCACAACGGGCAGGTTTTGCTTGCCCGGCAACAACTGACACACACGGCGGTTGGCGGAAGAACCGAAACCTTCTGGCAGTATCAGCTCCACGAGAGTCCGGCAGCGGTGACGCCGACGCCGGCAAGGCCCTCGCTGCGCATGATCGCGAGGGCCTTGCTCGAAATCACCGGAACCACCGGGGCCACCTATCGGGTCGAGTACTCCGACAATCTTGCGGACTGGCACACGCTCACGAGTATCGTGCTGCCGGTGTCCCCATTCATTTGGCCAGACTCAACCGCCAGCGGTTCGGCGGCGCGATTCTACCGGGCTGCCAGTGTGCCCTGACGTTATGGCCGGCCCCCATGCACACCAAGGGTGTCTGACAAAGATATCAGAATGATCCCGTGACACCGGAAACAGGCGGGCGGGCGTTTCAAGGAGAGCGGCGGACACCGCTCCGCCGTGGTCCATGGTGAGCCAATGAGTGGGGGCATCCGCTTGCCATGGCCCTCTCATGGTCGAGGGCGATTCGGAGATCGCCCCGCCGTGACTTTCTTGTCATGCGCACGGCAGGCCCGCCGCAGCCACCGTTTTTTCATCAAAGGAGCGTCCACTTGCTGAGACCGGCAGATCGTGGCTGTGGGGCAAACTCGATTTCCGGATATTTTTGACTTTACCGGAGCCGTTGTGGGTGCGTTTAGTATGCATGCAGCGGGCGCAGGCCCGGAAATCCCCCACGCCCCCCCAGCCCCAGCCATTCCCCATGATGCAGCAACACGATGCGCAGCGTCGTCCACAAAGCCTTCGGCCGGATTCGCGACACCGGAACGGTCAGCCCCTTCCGCAGTCATCATCCGGACTACGGCAACCCCTTTTCTCCCGGTCTCCGAACCTCTCTTTAGCCCCTCATGCGCACCAACCCCGGAAAGCAATTTCCAAGCAATAAAGTCATGAGTTACATGTTGTTTGCAGTGGCCGTTTTGGCTGTGACATTGCCGTGTTGTGGCAAGAAGGATCCTGGTGGGGGGGGCACGACGTCGTCTGCCAAAACCGGAACGCAAGTGGCAACGGCATCGGTGCGGGTGGTGGGCTGGGTGGAGTATGTCCGGTTGACCCCCGGTTCAGCGTTGTTGAAAGCCAAGCTGGATGCCGGTGCCTTGACCTCATCGCTGGATGTCCGGGAAGTGCAGATGTTCCGCAAACAAGCTCAGGATTGGGTCCGTTTTACCTACCTGGCGGACGGCAGTTCGATCACGGTCGAACGGCCATTGGTGCGCACCTGTAGCATCAAGAAGCATGGCGGTGGTTTTCAAGAACGGCCGGTCGTGCGGTTGACCATCCAACTCGGGGATTGTTGCCAGGATACCGAGGTCAATCTGGCAAATCGCCAGAACTTCCTCTATCCCCTGCTGCTGGGCCGCCAGTTTCTCAAGGAGGCCGGAGTGGCAGTGGACATCAACCGAACGTTCACTTGTCGGCGCAAGGATTATGCTGCTGCGCTCGCTCCGGTTCCTTGACGCGGCTCGATGATGAAATTTCCCTTTGTTGCTGTGGTGTTGGCACTCTTCCTGGTGGCGGGAGGTCTCGTTGCCTTCAAGGTCCGCTGGATGAATTATCCGGTGCTGCCGCCGGCGGAAACCCCGCTTTGGGTGGTCAAGGCCGAGATCGGATTTGACACGGGAACCGGGCCGGTGACGCTGCGGCTAGCGGTGCCGCCCAAGCTGCAGCCGGGGTTGCAGGTGACGGATCAGGTGACCCTCTTACCGGGATACTCCTGTCAGGAGCAGCTCTCCGCTTCCGACAACCGCCAGATTGTCTGGAGCGGCCGCGATACCGTCCCGCAACGCCGACAACTGGTCTATCGGGCCATCGTGTCTCCGCGGACCGAAACCGTGCTGACAACGCCCGTGCGGCCAGCGACGCCGACCCGCTTGGGCGGACTGACGGGCGAGGCGGCGGACCGACTGTTGCAGGAATGGCGGGAGGCCTCGGCCGATGATCTAACCCAGGCCCGGCAGCTCTTTGAAGATGTGTATGAGGAGTGGCCGGGCAATCTCGACTTGCAGCGCATGGCCGAGGGCTTGGCAGCGGTTGGCGGCCCGTTGCGGTCAACGCTGGCCGCCACGCTGACGGTACGGTTGCTCCGCCAAGCGGGCT
The DNA here is from genome assembly GCA_026397725.1 of Verrucomicrobiota bacterium. Taxonomy (GTDB): domain Bacteria; phylum Verrucomicrobiota; class Verrucomicrobiia; order Verrucomicrobiales; family Akkermansiaceae; genus Luteolibacter. The sequence goes on from JAPLUI010000244.1 coordinate 6,641, forward strand.
GGCCAGCCCGAAGCGTGCACGGTCTCCTGTTGCAGCAAGACTGGTATGATGCGGCCCCGCAATGCTGGGTGGAAATCTGGCTCCGCGAAGGGTGGCAGAGGATCGGTCTTGAGGCAGATCCGGATGGCGGGACCAAGGCGTTGGTCCTGTGGTATGACGACGACGACATGCTGACGAGCGATGGGGTTGGCAACCTCGAGCGGATTGTCTCGGTCTCGCGCTTGCCGGAACGATCATCGCGGCCAGTCGGCGATTTTCCCGGGCCAGTGCCGGGCAGCCTCCGTGCCGGATTGGAGCACCTGGTCGATACGGTATCGTCGTTCAGCTTGCCACCGCGCACCCAGGCGGTTTATCGAATCCTGCTGACGGTGCCGCTGGGAGCGTTACTGGTGATCTTCTTCCGCAACCTCATCGGTTTGCAGACCTTCGGGATCTTCATGCCGGTCCTGATTGCGCTGGCCTTCCGCGAGACCCGGCTGCTGTGGGGGATCGCCCTTTTTTTGCTGGTGATCACCGGGGGGGTGCTGGCCCGTTTCGGACTGATGCGCTTCAAACTGCTGATGGTGCCGCGCTTGGGAGCCATCCTGACGCTGGTGGTCTTGATGATGTTCGGGATTTCCCTGGCAACCCAGAAGTTCGAGATGATTGGGGGCCTGGCGGTGGCGCTTTTCCCGATGGTGGTGGTGACCATGACGATTGAGCGGATGTCGATCATTTGGGAAGAACACGGCATGCGCCGGGCATTGCGGCAGGTTGCCGACAGCCTCTTCTGCGCAATCATGGTCTATCTGCTGATCACCAACCTGCTGGTCGAGCATCTGGTCTTTTTCTTTCCCGAGTTGCTGCTGGTCTGCTTGGCACTGACCTTACTGGCCGGTCGTTATGCCGGTTACCGGTTGCTCGAGATCGCCCGCTTCAAGGAATTGGCAAAGGACATCGGCGATGTGGAATTTCATTCATAATTGGCGGGAACTTCGGCAGCGCGGGGTACTCGGCATCAATCGCCGCAATGCCGAATACCTTCTTCCCTTGAATCACCGGCAGGATTATCCGCTGGTCGACAACAAACTCAAAACCAAGCAACTGGCCAGCGCCGCCGGAGTGGCGGTGCCCAAGCTGCTTGGAGTTGTCCAAGTGCAACAACAGGTCCGTCGGCTCCCGTCCTTTCTTGACCGTTTCAGCGACTTCGTGGTGAAGCCGGCCTGCGGCAGCGGCGGCAACGGCATCGTGGTCTGTTCCGGCCGCAGCCCCGCTGGCTACCACAAAATTGGTGGTGCCATCCTGGCACCTGACGCCATCTGCGAACATGCCTACGACATCCTTGCCGGCATGCACTCTCTTGGCGGAATGCCGGATGTCGCGCTGATCGAGGAGCGGGTTGAATTTGACACGGTCTTCGCTCCCGTCACCTATCAAGGGGTTCCCGATATCCGGGTGATCATCCTCCATGGAGTTCCCGTGATGGCGATGCTCCGGCTGCCCACGCGCGAATCAAATGGCAAGGCCAATCTCCATCAGGGAGCCATCGGTGCTGGTCTCAATCTGGCCACCGGTTGCACCATGACCGCCGTCTGGCATGGCCGGATCATCGCCAGCCATCCCGATACCGGGCAGGCGGTTTCCGGCTTGCAGGTTCCCCACTGGGATGAGATTCTGGGCATCGCCTCGCGCTGCGGCTCACTCTGCGGTCTTGGCTACCTCGGTGCCGACTTGGTTCTCGACCGCCACCGCGGGCCCCTGCTGCTGGAACTCAACGCCCGCCCCGGGCTCGGCATCCAGCTCGCCAACCGCGCCCCGCTCCTGCCACGGCTCCGCCTGATCAAGAAAACCCCGTCCCTGGCCCATTTCACCCCAACTGACAAGATCCGTTTTGCCAAAGATCATTTCGGCGGGCCAGCAACGACCTGATGAACAACCCCCATTTCCCCGCCCTTTGCTCCGGCCACCGGTTCTTGCAACGGCCACTCACCCCATCCACATCTCCCAATCAGCCATTGCCGCCCTGACGTTGCCCTTGGCCCCGTCGGCAATCTGGCGGGTGATTCCAATAGGCGCAGCCCAGCGCCGGGCGAGGAATGCTGCGAGAACCTCGTTTTCCGGTGGCTGGAATTCCCGTGACATCCTCGAACTGTCGTCTCGCCTGGAGTGTGACCGGCGACAGCCGACCGAAATCTGTCCCCGAATGGCTGCTTTTCTGACGCCATCAACCCCTTTTCTCCCGGTCTCCGAACCTCTCTTTAGCCCCTCATGCGCGCCACCCAGGAAAGCAATTTCTTAGCAGGCATCCCCAAGACTGGATCGAAGTCCCATGCAAGCGCCCGCTCATCATCGATGGTTCAATCATCGGCATTCAACAGGGGCAGCTTGGCTTTCAGGGCGGCCCGGCCGGCCGGGGTGACCCGGGTTTGATATAAGTGCAAACGCCCGAGACGTGACATGCCCTGCAAATGGTCCAACCCGGCGTCCGTGATGCCGTCGCCGGCAAGGTACAGTTCGCTGAGGTGGGTCAGGCCCTTGAGGTGTTCCAGGCCGGCATCCGTGACGGCCTGCCCCATCAGGTTGAGGTTTTCGAGGTCAGTGAGGCCCTTGAGGTGTTCCATGCCGGCATCCGTGACGCGCGGCGCACTCGGTTGCCCCGGCTTGGGATAGTCCTCCCGATTCAGCCACAGTCCCTTGAGGTGCTGCAGTCCCTTGAGGTGGGCGAGGCCGTCGTCTGTGATTCCCCGGCAGCAATAGAATCCCAAGTTCACCAGCCCTGGCAGGGGCTGCATACTGGCCAATCCCGCATCCGCAATGTCCCCGCCACTGAACCACAGCCTCTCCAGGCGTGCCAGGTGCCTTAGGTTGGGCAGCCCCTTGGGACCCAGGCCCGAACCGCTGAAGTCCAAAGTCCTGAGGTTGGTCAAGCCCTCCAACGCGACATCGACTCGCCCGGCATCGACACCGCCAAGGACGCGAAGTTCGGTAACCGCCCCGGCCTCGATCTTGAGTTGGAACGCATTGCCAATGGACTTCCGCAGTTCGTCAAGCGCTTGTTGCTCCCGGGGCGAACAAGCGGCGAGCTGGGATTGGATTTTCATTTGATAGAGCAGATTGGGATCGCTCAGCGACAACACGTGTCGGAGGGTGGCTCCGTTGCGGATCAGCAACCGGTGCGGCCCGGCTAGCGTCGGTGACAACACCAGGAAATACCGGGCCTTCGGTCCGTCGCCCTTGGTCACAATTTCGAACAGGAGGCGGCCCTGTTGCGTGGGGTCCGGAATCCCGCTGCGCTTGAGCGTCGCCGGGACCGGTTGATAGCCAATCAACGTGCTCATGACCACATCGCCGCAAGCATTGAATGACAAGAAATTCGGATCAAGATCGAGGGAGGCGGGACCATCCGTGGTCCCGCTGATGGTCACCTGCTGCAATCCTTGGTTGCCGCCGACGTGAGCGGACGAGAGCGCCGACAGCTTGAAGTTGGCACCGCGAGGCGCATCAGGCATGGGAGCTTTGATCTTCGGCAGGCCCTGCAGATCCAGGATGTGGGCTGGATAAAACCAGCCCTTGGTAGCGGACTGCCTGCCACTGCGGATCAGCAGGCGGTGAGGCCCGGTGGCTCCGGTTGAGAGCACGAGGTACATCCGCTGCGGGAGTGCGCCATCGGCGAACACAATCTCGAACAGCCGCCGGTGCTCATTCTTCCCATCCAGTTTCACCTGCTCGAAGACGACCTGACAGGGCTTCGCCGGCGGGGACGTCGTTTTGCCGGCATCGCCGAAGTCATTGAACGTGAGCGGACTCTCATTCATGATGACGGTGCCCTTGCCATTGCCATCATTGCCCAGCTTCCCACGGATCTCCAGCGACGTGACGCGCCGCTTGAGTGGGTCTCCCGACATGACCACGGGGCTTGGCAGACCGTCCGTCCGAAGGTCGATGATGTCGCGGCCCCCCCACCAGGGCCGACCCGTGCCATCGGCATTTTGGCTGTCACTACGCATGCAGCCCGGCAGAGCGGCAATGACAAGTCCGACGCACGCGGAGGCAAACCGTCTTGGATTGGGAGTTTTCATGGTTTCAGGGGTCGTTCGATCACAGGTGTCCACACGGATCATCCGGAAACCTGCGACGAGGTTACGCGGGATCCGACCAGACCTGTCACCCGGACGGCTGTGCTCCGGTATGGCCGCCTCACTTTCCGCGTAACCCGCCGCGCCGGTTCCGGATCATGGGAGTGTGGAGATGCAATGCCGGAGTTAACGACACCCTACCCCGCCTCCGGCAACGCCTGGATGAGGCCTGCCGAATTTCACACCTTTGGATGTTGACCCAAGTATTCACCGCTCCATGTCGCCGCCATCGCTGGTCAGGAAATTGTCTGGCAACCCTCCGCTCAATCTGGCAGCATGGTACGGCACCCCGGAGATCCTCGCCGCGCTCATGGCCGAGCGGTCGCTCTTGCCCGGAAAATGACCTCTCAGCAAAGCACCCCCGCCCGCGGGTGCTTTGCTGAAAATGTGATTTCCAGGCAATCAGTCGAATTCATGGCCGGCAAATCAAGACCAACAACTCATCATGAAAGTTCAACTTATGCTTGGCATTGGCACCGCGCTGATCCTGCTCTTGCCGTGCTGCAACAACAATCCCGACACCCTGGTCGGACAGCTTCAGGAGCGCCGCAAAGGTCCCAAGCCGGAAGCAGAGTGGAATCGACTCGGCATTTGGCACCGGATCGCCAGCAACCCGCCCACCTATCTTCCCGTCGGGTATGCCGCCAGTCGCCCCCGCGGCGAGCGCGACGGCACCTGGTTGGTGGATGCTCGCGACCACAAGCGCCTGTTCGTGCCCAATGAGCCGGTCAATGGACTGTCTCCTGAAGTGCTGAAGGCGGAAGCCACCAAGGCGACGGATTGGGAGGTTCATCCCAAAGACTGGATCGAAATCTATTGAACATGCCCGCTCATCCACCCCGGTGCAACCATGCCCCCATATATCATGTCCGCGTAACCTGCCGCGCCGGTTCCTGATGATGAGGATGGACCCCTGCAATCCCTGGCTTTGAAACACATGACTTGCTAACAAGATGACAACAACCAACCTGAGAAACCACATGAAACTTCCCGCCCCACTCCCGGGTGCCGCTCCGCGCGCTGGCTCGTACCGCCCATTCCTAACAATCATGAAGCGCGGCCTCTGGCACGCTTTGCCCGCCGTCCTGATGGCCCTGTTGTCGCTATCCGCCATGGGCGCGGAGGCGTCCGACGATGTCGAGCAGGGACTGCGCCTGGTGTTGAGTTCCGAGCAACTGGAACCGACCACGACCTTTGAATTGCGCTTTGATGAAGCGCTGGTCGCGTTTGACCAGATCGGTTTCGTCGCCACCGAGCCGCCACTGGTGATCACCCCGGCGATTCCCGGCACCTTCACCTGGTTGAGCCAGCGCAGTGGCGTGTTCAAGCCGACTGCACCACCGGCACTCGGCACGAACTATCAGGTCACGCTCCGGCCCGGCTTGCAAGACGCCAAGGGCGCACTGCTGGCCGCCACGCTCAAGCGCAGCTTCCAGACGCCACCGTTCACCGCCAGCGGTTTTTCACCCAACGAATTTGACGAAGAAGATGCGCCGTCAAACCCGCAGATCCACATCCAGTTCAACGCGGATGTCACCGCCGAGACGGCCGCGAAATTCATCGTGTTCCGCAACGCCGATGGAACTGACGTGCCCGCGCTGGTGAGCCAGACGAAACGCCGCGATGATTACTATTTCCTCGGCGGGGAGGTGGCGTCCTGGCAGGATCGATTCGCCGGCAAAGCCCCGCCGGAAGACCGCCGCAAGGCCATGGACGCGGTCCTGCCCAACTGCCTGTGCGCCACCCCGGCACGCCCGCTGCCACCGGCCAAAGGCTGGCGGCTGGTCCTGGCAAAGGACCTGCCGTCGAGTGACGGCACCCTCCATTTCCCCGCCCCCGTGGAATTGAAAATCGGCGACGTGATTCCGTTTGCCGTCACCAAGGTGAAAGCCACCAACGGCGCACAGGGAGGCAAACGAATCGCCATCAGTTTCTCAAAACGTCTCTCGCCGCAACTCCAGCCCGCTGACCTCCTGAACTGGATTGGCATCTCACCCGTGCCGGCCAATTTGAAGGCTGACGTGTTCTGGGGCGACGTCGCCCTCAGCGGCGATTACAATCTAACGGAGCGTTACACCGTGACCATCAAAGCCGGAATCCCAGCGGCGGCGCCGTTCGTGTTGGACAAGGACGACTCCCGCGTCGTGGCCTTCGCGCCGCTGCCGCCGCGCCTGTATTTTCCCACCTTCTCGACGCACCAACTCGCCGGCGGCCAGCGCCGCTTCGACCTTCGCTCGGTCAACCTTCAGGACGTTGCGGTGCGGGCCCAATTGCTCACCCGCGAAACCCTGGTGCCGCTGCTCCGCACCTATAACAAATCGTATTTCAAGGACTGGGAAGCTATCGGCACGGACGACAACTACGAGCCCTATCAGCGGTTGAATGCCTTCCTGCCAGCCGACCAAACGATCTATGAAAAGACCTTCCATCCCGCCGCCGACCGCGACGCCACCCATATCATTTCGCTGAACTGGGACGACATCCTTGGCGCCCGGAAATCCGCAGCGGTATTTCTCTGCGCGGAAGCAGCGGCCGGCCGACAGCCTGGCACGCAGGCGGTGGTGCAAATCACCGATCTCGGCTTGATCTGGAAATATGCCGGCGCCGAGGTGATGATGTATGTGTTTTCCCATGCCACGGGCAAGCCGGTGGCCGGGGTGACGGTGGCCGCGCTCAGTGACCAAAACAAGACGCTGGTTTCCCAAGCGACCGACGCCAGCGGGATCGTGCACCTCACGGTTCCGGGCAACACCGCATGGCTGCTCACGGAGAAGGACGGCGACCTGCATGCCGTGTCGTTCCACCTCTCCTATCATCATGACAACAGCACCGACCGCCAGGGATACTATGTGTCGCTCTATCATTTCGAGATCCCGCAGCGCTGGGATGACAACCGCGACGATGACGGGCGGCGAGTGCTGATGTTCACCGACCGCCCGGTCTATCAGCCCGGTGAAACCGTCCATCTGAAAGCAATCGTGCGCGACTGGAAGGCGGGTGAACTGGTCGTTCCCGAGACTCTGACCGGAGTCCTGCGCTGCAAGGATTCACGCAGCCAGACGTTTCTCGAACAGGAGGTGACGGTGTCCCCGACGGGCGCGTTCGAGCTTTCGTTCACCCTGCCCAACGGGGCGCTTGGAAACTACGACTATGCGCTGAGCATCGACGGCGATCGCCAGGGTCACGGCGGGCATTTCCGGGTGGAGCAATACAAACCCAACGCCTTTGAGATCGCCATGACTGCCAAGGCCGCGTATGGTGCCGACGAAGCGGTCGCGGTGCCCCTCCACGCCCAATATTACTTCGGCACCCCGCTGGCCAAAGCCCGGGTCAAATGGAGCCTTGAGGCGGCCGACCAGGCGTTTCAGCCGGACGGCTTCGACCAATTCCACTTCGGCGGGTTTGCCGACGAGGGATCAAACGCGGCAGCGAATGGATCGTCGTTCGGCCTGCAGGGCGAGGGCGCGGTGGATCCGAACGGCGGCTTTGTCTTACAACCGCAAATCAGCACCAACCCGCAGTTGCCGCAACCGCGCCGGGTCGCGGCTCTGGCCGAAATCACTGACCTCAACCAGCAGACCGTCTCCGCGCGAGCCTTGTTCATCAAGCATAGCTCGGCGTTCTATCTGGGGATCAAGCGCATCGGCGAGAACCTGCCGGCGGGAGAACCGGCACCGGTCGAGTTTGTGGCGGTCAACGCCGACGGCACACCCTGCACCCAAGCGGTGGCAGCCCAGGTCGAACTGCTGCGGATCGACTACCGCATCATCCGCGAGGAGAGCGCGGGTGGGGCCTTGAACTATCGCACCCTGCCGGAGCATGTTAGAATCTCACAACTGCAGGCTGCTGCGGGCAAGGTGAAGAAATCCGGCACCGCTTGGGAATTCGAGCCGCCGGAAAATCCGGCGCTCATCACCCCGCCCACGCCGGGAGGGTACCTGCTGCGCGTTGCCACCCGGGACGCTGCCGGCCATGAAGTCCTCGCGGTCGCGACGTTCAATGTGGTGGCCAAGGAACCGTCTCTAACCACCTGGGACTACCGGAACGAGGAGCAAATCGATCTCGTGCCGGACCAGACCCGCTACCATCCGGGCGAGTCGGCGACGATCCTCGTCAAGACGCCGATTGGCGGCGAGGCGCTGGTGACGGTCGAGCGGGAGAAAGTGCTGCGATCGTTTGTGACGACACTCGCGGGCAACGCCCCGACCATCAGCGTGCCGCTGGAAAAATCCGATGCGCCGAACGTGTTCATTTCCGTCATGCTGGTTCGCGGTCACGAACACAGCCCGCGCAAAATCAAGACGCCGGACTACCGCATCGGATACTGCCAGCTCAACGTCGAGCGCCCCGAAACCAAACTCGAGGTTCGCGTGCAAACGGAGGCCCCAAGCTACCGGCCCGGCCAGGAGGTCGCCGTGAACACCGTGGTGAAGGATGCCACCGGGGCGCTCGTGCCTGCCGCGGAAATCACGCTCTACGCCGTCGATGAAGGGGTGCTGAGCCTCACCGGCTTCACGCGCCCCGATCCCTTCGCGTTTTTCTATGCGACGCAGGCACTCGCCATCCAAACCGCCACGTCGCTCCCGGCCTTGCTGCCCGAAGACCCGGACCGACTCGACTTTTCTAACAAAGGCTATCTCGTTGGCGGCATGGGCGGGGAGGAGGGCAAGGCTCGCGTGCGCAAGGATTTTCTGGCCTGCGCCTTCTGGCAGGCCGACCTGGTGACCGACGCCGCCGGCCAGGCGCGCGCCACCTTCAAGGCACCTGATAGCCTCACACGGTATCGCCTTGTCGCCGTCGCGCAAACCGCCAAGAGCCAGTTTGGCAGCGCCGAGGCGAATTTCGAAATCAACAAGCCGCTCATGCTCGAGCCGTCGCTGCCGCGTTTTGGCAACGTCACCGACACGGTGACGGCACGCGCGGTCCTGTTCAACCAAACCAAGCAGGCCGGCGAAGTGGAACTGAGCGTACACCTGGACGGGAATGCGGTCTCGGACGGCGCCACGGTCGTTTCGCGCAAAGTGCAAGTTGCGGCCACCAGCTCGGTGGCCGTGGATTTTCCCGTCGAGTTCAAGCAAGCCGGCCAGACGAAGTGGCTCTGGCGTGCGCGCATGACCGGTGAAGCGGGTGAATCGTTAGAGGATGCGGTGCAGAGCACGCTGACCGTGGGATACGTCGCGCCCTTGCTGCACGAAACCCTGGTCGGCCGCACTGCCGAAGCAAAGCTGGATTTGCTCGCAAAGGCCAACCCGCAATTTCTCGAAGCTGTCGGCACCATGCAGGTGCGTCTGGCCAACACGCGCCTGCTGGGGTTGGGCGAGGCGGTGGCCTATTTGCAGAAGTACCCATACGGCTGCGTCGAGCAGACCGCGTCGCGCATGATTCCATGGATCATCGCCGCAGAGCTTGGCAAGGCCGTGCCGGAGTTGAACAAGGCACCGGACGAAATCAATGGCGCCATCGAATATGGCATCAACCGCCTGCTCTCGATGCAGACGTCGGATGGCGGGCTTACCTACTGGCCGGGCGGACGCGAACCGATGCTCTGGGCGAGTGCATACGGCGGCTTGGTGCTGGCGACGGCCCGGCGCTATGACCATTCGATTCCGGTGGGATGCCTCGACGAGATATGTGATTACCTCAAGGAGGGACTTCGCGACACGTCCGCATGCCGCGATGAATTCGAACTGGCACCACGTTGTCTTGCGCTATACACGCTGGCGCTGTCCGACAAGGCCGAACCGAGTTATCATGAGTTGGTGTTCAAGAAGCGCGACGTCCTTTCCGCCGAAAGCCGCGCCTTGCTGGCGCTGGCAGTGCTGGAATCCAACGGTCCGGCGGCGATGGTCGAGGAATTGATCAACTCGAAAATGCCCGCGCAGCCGCAAGGCGGATACTGGTTTGGCAGCGGCGAACGCGAACTCGCCGTGCGGTTGATGGCATGGACCCGCTACCGCTGGCAAGATCCGGCGGTGGACACGCTCGCGGAGGAACTCATGCACGCATGCCAACAGGGCCGCTGGAGCAACACCCAGGAAAACGCCTGGGCGCTCCTCGCGCTCGCGAGCTACGCCGCCAAGGTCGAGACCGGCACCAAGCAATTCGGCGGTTCGCTGCAATACGGCGGGCCCGCCGCAGCGTTCCAACTCGACGACAACAAACCCTTGTTTGCGGCGACACACGCCATCGTGCCCACTACTCCGGAGCAACCGCAAGCGCAGCCACTGCAGTTGTCCAATCCCGACCAGGGCATGATTTTCACCATGGTACAACTGGAGGGACGTCCGCGCGTCGCCAAACAGCCGCGCCAAGACCGGGGTTATTCGATCCAGCGCAGTTATGCCAAAATCAACGATGACAACACCCAGTCGGTGCCGAAGGACTGGCGCGTGGGCGACCGGGTGCTGATAACTCTTCGCATAGAAGTTAGACAACCGGCCCATTATCTCGCCGTGGATGATCCCCTGCCGGCGGTTTTCGAGGCGGTGAACCCGGTGTTCAAAACGCAGGAGATGAACACGGGGGTGGACACGGAGCGCGACTGCTTCAGCGCTTTCCGCGAAATCCGCACCGACCGCGCCCTGTTTTTCGCCGATCATATTCAGCCGGGCAATTTCACGATCCGCTATCTCGCCCGCGTCTGCGCGGCGGGCAAGGTGAGCGCCCCCGCCGCCAAAATCGAGGAGATGTATCATCCCGAACGCTTTGGCATGAGTGCAACGGAAGAAGTCACCACCAGTTCGTTAGAATGAAATCAGGCCGTCGCAGTTGTCGGATGCGATTCAGATTATACAAGTTGCTGCGACTTGTTGGATTGGCCGTGGTGCTGCTTGTCGCAGCGGCCTGGGTCTCCATCCGCCTGGCACCCCTTCCGTCCGCCTTGCTCCAGCCGTCGTTGCCGAGCCCGACCTTCACGGATCGCCACGGCAGCGCGCTCCGCGAAGTGCTGGTCGATGATTCGCGGTTTGTCCAACCCCTTCCGCTGCGTGACATTCCGCAGGCCCTCGTCAATGCCACGCTTGCCGCCGAGGACAAACGGTTCTGGAGCCATCACGGGGTCGATGTGGTGGCAACGGCACGCGCGGCCTGGGGCTTGGTCGCGCATCGCCGCGTGGTTTCCGGCGCGAGCACCATCACCCAACAGCTCGTGAAAATTCACGAGCCACCACGCCGCCGCACGCCCTGGACCAAAGTCACCGAGGCACTCAAGGCGCTGCGCCTCGAGCAGCTCTGGAGCAAGAACCGGATTCTCGAGACGTATTTGAACCGGCTGGATTATGGGAACCTGCGGATCGGCTGCGCTGCGGCCGCACGGTACTATTTTGGCAAGGCGCCTGCCGACCTGAGCCTCGCCGAGGGCGCGTTTCTAGCAGGCCTGCCACAGGCGCCGGCCAGAATGAATCCGCATGTCCATTTCCAAAGCGCCAAGGATCGCCAGGCCCGGGTGCTCACCCAGATGTTGCGGAACGGATTCATCACCGCGGCGGAATACCAGCGTGCAAGCGTGGAAACGCTGCGACTCAGTTCGCCACGCCGCGTTTTTCAAGCCCCGCATTTCATGGATCTCGTGCTTCAGCAAACGGATGCCGCAGCGGGCGCAGCCGGCGAAATCCGCACCACGGTGGACGTGGAACTTACGCGAGTCGTCGAGCAGTACTTGCGCGAGCGAATCGGGCGGCTGCACCCGCAGCAGGTACACAATGGCGCCGTGGTCGTGATCGACAACCGCACGGGTGGCGTGTTGGCGCTGGTCGGGTCCGAAGATTATTTTGCTCCCGGCAGCGGCCAGGTGAACGGCGCGTGGGCCAGGCGCTCGCCCGGCTCGGCGCTCAAGCCGTTCACCTATCTGCTCGCCTTCGAGCATGGCGCGAACCCGGCAACTGTCGTCGCCGATCTGCCCACCGAATTTGTCACTCCCACCGGAACTTACAGTCCGGCGAATTTCAATCACCGCTGCTACGGCCCGATGCGCTACCGGCTGGCGCTGGCCAACTCACTGAACATTTCCGCCGTGAAAGTGCTCAACTCAATTGGCGGTTGCGAAGTGCTGCTCCGCCGCTTGCGCGATTGCGGAATCACCACGCTCAACCAGCCCGCCGCGCACTACGGACTCGGCCTGACCCTCGGCAACGCCGAGGTCCGCCTGCTGGAACTCACCAACGCCTACGCCTGCCTCGCACGGCTCGGCGAATACAAGCCGTGGCGACTGGTGCCGGATGAGGTCGGCAAAGCGCCGGCGCTTCAAGCCTGCGACCGGCTTGCCGCCTATCTGATCGCTGATATTCTCAGCGACAGCTTTGCGCGGGCCTTGGCGTTTGGCATGAATTCGTCACTCCGCTTTGAGTTTCCGGTCGCCTGCAAAACCGGCACCAGCACGGATTTCCGCGACAACTGGGCGCTGGGATTCACCCCGGAATTCACCGTCGGCGTGTGGGTCGGTAATTTCGACGGCCAGCCGATGGAGCGGGTTTCCGGCATCACCGGTGCCACGCCCATCCTGCACGATGTCTTTGAATTTCTGCACCAGCGCTATGGCACGTCGTGGTATGCGCCACCTGAGGAGATCATCGAGCGGGCGATTCATCCTGTCAGCGGCAAGCTGCTCGCCAATCCCACCGCCGCTGCTTCGCGGGAAATGTTCATCGCCACTTCGCTGCCGCCGGAGGAATCCCCGGGCGACTATGATGCGCAAGGCCGCATCCGCCTCGGCGACGAGTACACAGCTTGGTTCAACAGCGGCGCCAACTGGCTAACGGATCGTGCGGTGTTAGACGAATCCATCGGCACGCCAAAGCTCTGCATCGTTGCGCCGTCGCCCGGCAGCACCTGCGTGCTTGACCCCGACCTGCCGGCGCACGGCCGCATCCTGCCGCTCGTGGCTAACGGCACCAGCGAGGGGGTCTGGAGCAGTGCCACGCTCGAAGTCCGCAACGAGGCTGGCAGCGCGTGCGCCATCCTTAGCGAAGGTCGCCACGAACTGACCGTGCGCAATCCCGCCACTGGCGAAACGGTGAAGACCTGGATCCTCGTGAAGTCGCTCTAACATCAATTGCACGCTCATGAATTCCTGCCACGCTGATGCCTCTGGACCCATGCTCACTGATATGTGGGCTCAGCAAACCTCAATTGATGTTGCCCATGAATCCTGCCCAAGACCAATGTCCGAAGTGCGGCACTGAGTTCGTCGGCCGCCAGTGTCCAAGGTGTCTCCTCGCGGCGGCCATGGAACCTGCGGCGCTGTTGCACAGCGAAGCCACCCCCGCCCCACGGGAGTTGCTGGGGTCCATGATCGGGCACTATAAGCTCCTGGAGGAAATCGGCGAGGGTGGCTTCGGCATCGTCTATCTGGCACAGCAGACTGAGCCGGTGAAGCGCCGTGTGGCACTCAAGATCATCAAGCCGGGCATGGACACCCGTGAGGTCGTGGCACGCTTCGAGGCCGAGCGGCAGGCGCTGGCCCTCATGGACCACCCGAATATCGCGCGGGTGTTTGACGGCGGAGCCACGGCGAGCGGACGGCCCTACCTGGTGATGGAACTGGCCAAGGGGGTGGCATTGACAACCTACTGCGACGCCGCTCGGCTCAATACCAGGCAGCGGCTGGAATTGTTCCTCGATGTGCTCGCTGCCGTGCAGCACGCGCACCAGAAAGGGATCATTCACCGGGATCTGAAGCCCTCCAACATCCTGGTGGCAGCACCTGACGGACGTCCGATGATCAAGGTCATCGACTTCGGCACCGCCAAAGCCATCAGCATGGAACTCTCCGAGAAGACCATGTTCACCGGTTTCGGGCGGATGATCGGCACTCCGCAATACATGAGCCCCGAGCAAACCGAGCGCAACGCCCTGGACGTGGACACCCGCAGCGACCTATACTCCTTGGGAGTGGTGCTTTACGAACTGCTGACAGGCCGCACGCCACTCGACCCCCGCAAACTCCGTGAGGTCGGCTACGAGGAAATCCAGCGGATCATCCGCGAGGATGAACCGCCCCGGCCGAGCACGCGGATCAGCACCCTGGGCGAGGCCTTGCCGGAAGTCGCTCGCCAGCATGGCACCGAACCGCTCAAGTTGGGCAAACAATTGCGGGGTGACCTCGACTGGATCGTGATGAAAGCACTGGAGAAGGATCGCACGCGGCGCTACGACACCGCAGCCGGGATGGCGCGGGACATCGAACATCACCTGCAGCATGAGCCGGTCAGTGCCGGCCCCCCGCGGGCGGCCTATCGGCTCAGGAAGCTGGTGCGCAGGCATCAGGGTTTCTTTGCCGCTTTGGGAGCCGTGCTGCTCTGTCTAACCGCAGGGTTGGCGGTGAGTACCTTCGCGTTCCTGCGTGCGCACGAGGCCCTGGCCAGTGAGGAGTTCGAGCGGCAACGAGCGGAGCAGGCGCAGTTGACCGCCCTCGCCGCCAAGGCCGAGGCCGAGACGCAACTGGCACGTGCTGAAGCCGAAAGAACTGCGGCACGCCAGTCGGAGGAGCGAACCGCAGCGGCCAAACAGGATGCTGATTTCCAGCGAGACCGGGCGGAGAGCCAGGCCCAGGAAACCGAGAAGCAGCGAATGGAAGCCGAACGCCAAAAGGCGGTGGCACAGCACGCCCAGCGCGAGGCGGAAGCGCAGCGTGCGAGCAGCCTTGCGGAGCGGCGGATGGCCGAGGAAGTCATTGCCTCGCTTCAATATGAACTCCAAGACCGGTTCGCGGAGTCCGACAAGCTCGCGCTGCTGGACGGTTTCGCAGACAGGGTCGTGACTTACTACGACAACCTTTCCGTTGAAGCCGATTCATCACACACGCATCGCGAGAAGACCGTGGCCATGAACTTCAAGGCCAACGTGCTCGCGGCCAAAGGGCAAACCGCAGAGGCGATCGGGGTCTATCGTCAGGTGCTTGAGCTTCGCGAGGGTTTGGCGGCCGAGTCACCTGCGGACCGGCAGGCGCAGGCCGATGTGGCGCAGTCCACCCTGAAGATCGCCTCGCTGTTGCAGCCGCCCTCGGCGGACGCCAATGTCTTGCTAGAGCGTGGCCTCAAGATCATCGCAGACCTGGAAACCACCGGGCCGCTCAGTCCTCATCAGGCAGGAATCAAGAAAGACATGATGCAACTGAGCGTGCGCCTGAAACGGGGCCGGAAGTAGCGTCCTGCCCGCAATCCCACCAACCACCCGCTGGAACAACAGCACGTCATCGCCCGGTTGCTGGAATTTCATGTTGCTGATCCCGGCAGAAAATGAGTTGGCAATGGTTGGCGTTTCAGACGAATTCGTAAATCATCCGCGCATGGGTTTCGGGAGGCAGAAGTGCCGATGCGGTGCCATGTCTTGCTCTTACTTGATCATTGAATGTTGGAAGTTGAATGTTGAAATCTTCGGCGTGCCTCATGGCAACCCCGCAGCTCTAACGGTTTAGCCACACTGCTGTGGCTCAGTCCCGGCGCTCGCTGCGGCCGGACCATCGTCCGGTCCACCGCCGGCGTCCCGGTTCCCGGAGGCGTGCCCGCCTCGTCTGGCGCTGGTGTCCTGACGACACTTCCGCCGCGCAAGGCCTGGCGCAACGTCGATTCATTCACGCCCGCCTGGCGAGCCGCTGCCGCAACCGAGCCCCTCCTTGTTCACGATGCCGAGTGCCGGCCCGATTCGCATGTCACTGTCATGACTTGCCAAATCGCCGGAATCAATGCAGGGTTGCGCCCCGACTGCCCAGCGCCAATGAAACACTCCCTCACTGCCATCCTCCCGCTGCTTGCCGCCGCCGCGCTTCAAGCCCAAAGCCACGACTGGGAAAACCAGGCGGTTTTCCGCCTCAACAAGGAGGCCGCACACGCCACCGCGATGCCCTTTCCCGAGCGGGAAAGCGCGCTGGCCAAGCTGCGGCTGGAATCGCCGTGGTGCCAAGTCCTGAATGGGCCGTGGAAATTCAACTACGTCGGCACTCCTGACGCCCGCCCGGTGGATTTTTACAAACCGGACTTCGATGTCTCCGGATGGCAAGACCTTCCGGTGCCCTCGAACTGGCAGCTCCACGGTTACGGCGTGCCGCTTTACACCAACATCGAGTATCCCTTCGCCGTGGATCCGCCCCGCGTGATGGGCGAGCCGCCCGCCCATTTCACCAATCACCCGAAGGCAAACCGCAACCCCGTCGGCTCATACCGGCGGACCTTCGAACTCCCCGCCGCGTGGAAAAACCGCCCGGTCTTCATCACCTTCCAAGGAGTCGATTCCGCCATGTACCTCTGGCTCAACGGCGCACAGGTCGGCTACTCGCAGGACTCCCGCACCCCGGCGGAATTCAACCTCACCAAATTCCTCAAGGACGGCCCCAATACCCTCGCCGTCGAGGTCTATCAATACAGCGATGGCTCCTACCTCGAGGACCAGGACATGTGGCGGCTCTCCGGCATCTTTCGCGATGTCTATCTGTGGAGCCCGCCCGCCATCGGGCTGCGCGACCATTGGCTCAAGGCCGGCCTGACCGATGACTGCACCCAGGGCACGCTCTCCTTCACCGCGGATCTAACCAATCACGGTCCCGCCGCAGCCGCAACGGTGAAACTTGAAGTCCTCAAACCCGATGGCACGGCCCTGTTCAGCCAGGAAATGAAGGCGGAGCTGGCGACCGACGGCAGTACCCCGGTAGCTTGTGCCTCCGCTCCGCTCGGTGGCATTGCGGGATGGTCGGCGGAGGCCCCCACTCTCTATCCCTATCTCATTTCCCTGACCGACGCAGCAGGCCAAACCCTGGCCTGTTACGCCGGCAAAACCGGCTTCCGCCGCGATGAGGTGAAAAACGGCCAGTTCCTCCACAATGGCCAGCCGATCCTGTTCAAGGGTGTCAATCGTCACGATCACAACCCGAAAACCGGGCACTATCTCACCGAGCAAGACCTCCGAGCCGATCTGATGCAGATGAAGCGTGCCAACATCAATGCCATCCGTTGTTCCCACTATCCGAATGATCCGCGCTTCTACGAACTCACCGATGAACTCGGCTTCTATGTCATCGACGAGGCCAACCTCGAGTCGCATGGCATGGGCTACGGCCCGCAGTCCCTGGCCAAGGATCCCTCATGGGGTCCCGCCCATCTCGACCGCATCCAAAACATGCTCGAACGCGACAAGAACCATCCGTCCATCGTCATCTGGTCGATGGGCAACGAAGCCGGTGATGGCATCAATTTCCAGGAATGCTCGAAGTGGCTCAAGCAACGCGATCCGTCCCGCCCGGTCCATTACGAGCGGGCCGGTCACGCGGCCCATGTCGATATCTTCGGGCCGATGTATTGTCCCGTCGCCGAGACCCTTGAGTATTGCCGCACCGAGGAAAAGCTGCCGCTCGCCCAACAACGCCCGCTGATCCAATGCGAATACAACCACGCCATGGGCAATTCCTCCGGCAACCTCGTCGATTACTGGAATGCCATCCGCCACGAACGACTCCTCCAGGGCGGTTTCATCTGGGACTGGAAAGACCAGGGACTCGTGCATAAAACATCCGCGGTGGATGCCGTGACGGACGCTTCTCCTAACAATATCGGGACCCGCCTGCTCGGCTCCCTTTCCAAGGATGAGGGACTCTACGGCGGCGGTCTGGTCGTGAGCCCGTCCCCGGCCCTCGATCTAACCGGCCCGCTCACCCTCGTCGCGGAAATCCGCGGCAACGCGTGCGGCGGCGGCGGCGGCGGCGACAACAACCGCAATGCTTCCGATGGCTATCCCATCCTCACCAAGGGCGGCGGGGCCTACGCGCTCAATGTCACTGCCGATGGCAAGGAAATCGAATTTTCCATCCACTCCAAGGGAACCCGGCAAGCCGTGAGCACGCCGCTCCCGGCGGATTGGCACCAGGCGTTCCACACCATCGCCGGCATCCACGATGGCACCCGCATTTCGATCGCCATTGATGGTGCCGAAGCCGCCACCCGTGCCGTCTCCGGCCCGGTGGACACGAACGCATGCCAGGTCGCCGTGGGGCTGGATACCGACGAGGTCTCGCGCCGCTTTGATGGCTCGATCCGGCGTGCCGCCGTGTGCGCCCGTGCCCTCACCCCGGAACAAACCCGCCAGCCCGCCACGGAGGCGGTGCTGCAGCTTGATTTCATCACGGCTGCGGCCAAGCCCATGACCCGCAACTTCCTCGCCTACGGCGGCGACTTCAACGACCGTCCCACCCAGCAATCATTTTGCTGCAACGGCATCGTGTTGCCCAATCTCCAACCGTCCCCGCAATTCGAGGAAGTGAAAAAAACCTATCAAGACGTTCACACCCGGCTCGTCGCTGGCAGCACCGCGACCCTCGGCATCGAAGTGCGCAACGAACGTTTCTTCCGCCCCGTCACCGACCTCAGCGCCTCTTGGAAACTGCTCAAGGATGGCGTCGAGCAGGGCCAGGGGGAACTCATCCTGCCCGTGATTGCCCCGCAGCAAAGCGCCAAGCTCAGCATCGCCACCAACTGCGTGGCCGATCCGCAATCCGAGTATATCCTGCGCGTTCGCTACGACCTGGCCAATGACACCGGGTGGCAGCCCAAGGGCCTGCCCATCGCCTGGGATGAATTGCCACTGCCGTGGGGCGTGCGCACGCCTCCCGCCCTGGAAAAATCCGTGACGGCAGCCAGCTTCGCCGAGACCGCCGGGCGGATCACCGTCACCGCCGGTGAAGTCACCGCCGCTATCGACCGCCGCACCGGCGCACTCGTTTCCTACAGCCGCAACGACAAGCAACTCCTGGTTGCCCCGCTGCACCTCAATTTCTGGCGACCCTCCACTAACAACGACGAAGGGGCCCGCCTTCAGGACCGCCTCAAGGTTTGGCGCAAGGCCGGTCAGAATGCCACCGCCACCCGCGTCACCGCCAGCCAGGATGGCAACGACGTGCTCGTCGCCGCTGACCTGACCATCCCTGCCGGCCAGAGCACCGCCGCCCTCAGCTATCGCATCACGGGTGCCGGCCAGCTCGCCGTCGAGTGTACGTTCCGGCCCCTTGGCACGCTCCCGCTCATCCCGCGCATCGGCATGCAAGCGCAACTCTCCCCGGATTGCGCCACGTGGTCATGGTTTGGCAAAGGCCCGCAGGAAAACTATTGTGATCGCAACTCCGGCGCCTGGAGCACCGTTCACACCGGTCTCGTCTCCAGCCTGTTCCATCGCTACGTCGATCCTCAGGAATCCGGCAATCGCACCCAGATTCGCTGGGCCACCTTCACCAACCCCATGGGCGGCACCGGTCTGCGCATTGATGCCACCGGCAAGCATCTGCTCGAAGTGGCCGCCTATCCGTGTTTGCCCGAAGACATTGAACTCGCCCGCCACCCCACGGACATTCCGATGACCGGAACCCTCACGCTCAACCTCGACCACCGCCAGATGGGTCTTGGCGGCACCAACTCCTGGGGCGAGTTGCCGCTCGCACCCTACCGCCTCGAGCCCACGGGCGTCTATCAATGGTCGTTCATCCTCTCCACCATGCAGACTCCGGTCACCCGGCCGGTGCCGCCGCGCCGCTTGCCCACGGGTTTCCCCAAGCCCGGTGACATCAAACCGCCATTCCGCAAACCCGGCACCAACCCACCACCAGCCACCCCACCCCGGCCCCCGGCACCCCCCGCCCCGCCAGCGGAATGACCCCCTTCATGAAACTCACCACCTACACTGGCGGACTTTGCGCAACCAACGGTTACCTGGTTGAAACCCCCGACGGAAACCTGGTGGTCGATGCCCCCGAGGGCATTGCCGCATGGGTTGCCGCACGCGGGGTCCGCGTCGATCATGTGTTACTCACCCACCAACACTTCGACCATGTGTTGGATGCGGCCGCACTGCAGGCCGCGGGTGCCCGTCTCCATGCGTTGGAAGCTTGCTCGGACGAAGTCACTTTGGAATCCCTGTCCCGCAAGTGGGGCATGCCGACTCCGGTCGCTCCTTATCGGATCGACCAGCGCCTGGTGCCTGATGCCGATCATCCCATGCTGCTGTGTGGCCTGAAGTTCTCGCTCTATCACATTCCCGGCCATGCCATGGACAGCGTGGTGTTCCATCTGCCGGACTTGGCCTGCGCCTTTTCCGGCGACACCCTGTTTGCCGGCTCGATCGGTCGCACCGATCTGCCGGGTGGCAACCACCGGCAATTGCTCGATGCCATCGCCCGGCACCTCCTCACCCTGCCGCCGCAGACCCGGCTGCTGCCCGGCCACGGCCCCGCCACCACCATCGCAGCGGAACTCGCCGACAATCCCTATCTGAGGAATGGTGGCGGCGGTTGGGAGCCGTAAATAAATATACATGGCGTTAGAAGTCTGATCATTCAGCAATCAGGCAAACTGATGACGGGCAAAATGATGGAAGAAATGATCGGAACTCCCGAGAACAGAAGCCCGATTCCAGTTCTTCATCATTTTACCACTCATCATTTTACCAAATACATTCCATGCTCTAACATGCAGATTTGTAAGGTTTATTTCTTTACGGGCCCTTGGTGACCGTCGGTGCGGGTGTGGCGCGAGGAACGGACCTGAAATGACCTAATAGGAGACCTCCGAGCACCTGTGCCGCAAACGTTTCGTTGCAAGAAACGCCACCGCCCACTATGACCGCAGCAGTTCGTTGATCGCCTCCATGGCCGCGTTCAGCCGTTCCGCCACGGATCCGCAAATACACTTCCAAGGAACATGCTGCCGGGCGAGTGCCGTTTCAAACCACTGGTGCATTTCGTGGCGGATGTGTTCCCCATCGCGAAGACCGTCTTGGACAAACGGAATTTCATCCCCCGTTAGTAGGTAGAGGTCGGCACGGCACCCTTTGGCCAACTCCTCCAATGGCTCGTGGTCAAACCCCAAGTATCGCCGGTGCCACAGACAGGTGGCTAAAGCGTTCGTGTCACAGATGAGAATACGGTTGGCTTGGCGTGCCGCCTGATCTTCCATCCGTGTTTGCTCACGGGCGATTGCTAGAAACTCCTGGGAACTCCAGATTTCGTCAACCGCGGCTTGTTTTTGTTCACAATAATCCCGTCCGTATTCCGGCACCCATACGGTCTTCAATGCCCGGCCCAAATCCCTTGCCAGGGTGGTCGTGCCGGTGGACTCCGCGCCCACCACCACCACCCGCTTGGCAAACCACGTTCTCACCGGAGGATCGATGAAATCCCACATCGAAAAGGGATCGGATCGGACCGCGGTGCCACTGCATGGGACGACCAACCGGGTTGGGTCGACAGAAACGTGGACGCATCCCATGTGGCCAGCATAGGCCTCGCCGTAACGTTCCGAGGTAAACACCGCGTCTGGAGCACGGCCCAGCCAGCCGATGGTGTTATCCGCCCAGACACGGGAGTCATTTTCATCGTATCGGTCGTCGATCAGCATGACTTCGGCGGAAGGCACCAGTTCCCGCAGCCACCCGGCCCGCAACTCCGGCGGAATGGGGTCCACGGGTTTTCCGCAAACGATCACCACCACCCGCTCGCAACGGGAAAGCGCCGTTTCGATCAGAAACCGATGCCCACGATGTGGCGGAAGGAATTTCCCAATCACCACGCCGAGACCAAAATCAGCGGGTCGATTCATGCTCCGAGTTCCTTTCTCCATCTCCTCCATCCAATGACGCAGAGCACCAGAAAACCTCCGTAAAGCAGCGCGGTCAAAGGCAGTTGTTTTGATAGATACAATGGCACGTAGATGATGTCAGCGGCAATCCAAAAGAACCAGTTTTCAATGCGTTTCCGGCAAAGCAGATATTGCGCGGCGAGACTCAGCGCGGTCGTCAGAGCATCCCACAACGGCGCCGACCCATTCACGGCACGCAGGATTTCGCGCAAGCCGAAGGTGCCGAGAACGAGAAACACAGCCATTCCGATCCATTCGCTCCGGAAGCTTCTCGAGATGGCCAGTCTGGTCTGGTTTTCTCCGCCGCGCAGCCACTCCCACCAACCGTAAATTCCAAGAATCAGATAGATCCCCTGCAGGCCGAAGTCCGCGAAAAGCCGCGCCTTCCAGAACAAGACCGCAAAAAACAGGTTGTTGGCCAGCCCCACGGGCCAATTCCAGATGTTGCCTTTCGTAACCAGCCATACACAGACCGCTCCGGTGGCGAATCCAAGGGCCTCGGTAAAATCCAGTGGCAGCCACTTGAACCACGATGCGGCGAGCAACAGCGTCGCCACCGCCGAAATGACGAACACCTCGATCCCTAACGCTGCTGGCGGTCGGCTCATTGAATGTCGACTCCCGCTCCCCTCATTTCCCCGACTGCCTTGTCCACGTCTCCCGCCATGAGATTCACTCCGCGGCATGCTGATAAAGCGAGAGTCACCTGAAAACCTTCGCGAACGGCATCGAGTGCGGTGAATTTCACACAATAATCGGTCGCCAGCCCGCAGACAGTGAGATGAGTCACGCCCTGTTCTCTGAGCCAGTCTGCCATACCGGTGCCATGACGGTGACCGTTGTCATGAAACCCGCTGTAGCTGTCGACTTCCGGCCGCGTTCCTTTTTGAAACACGCGGGTGATCCGGCGCACATCCAGTCCGGGAGCAAACTCCGCACCAGGAGTTTCCCTCACACAGTGGACCGGCCACAACGTCTGGGGCAGACCATGGAGATCGATGGATTCGAAAACCTCTTTGCCCGGATGGTTTGCGGCGAAACTACCATGGTCGGGCGGGTGCCAGTCCTGGGTGGCGACGACGATTGCGAAATCTTCCATCAGGCGGTTGGCTGGGGAAACGATTTCATCGCCACCGGCAACGGCGAGTGCACCGCCGGGAAGAAAGTCGTTTTGAATATCCACGAGTATCAGTGCTTTCATGTGCATTTCATGGGTTGGTCGTATCGGGACCTATCAATTGTTGAACCATCTTTTCCATCAACTCCTTGTCATGCAGTTGCTCCAACCAGCGGTCGGGGATTCCTGATTTTCCGTAAAACGCCCCTGCAATCTGGCCAAAAACCGCGCCCGTGGTATCGGCGTCCTCTCCCAGGTTCACGGCCAGCAAGGCCCCTTCCTCAAAAGATTCCGACTTGTGAAACGCCCACAACGCGGCTTCTAACGATGCCACCACATAGCCGCTGCCGCGGATTCCGGGAGGCTCCTTTTCCTTGAACGAACCCATCGCAATCCTGGTGATGGCCGGGTCCAGATTCGTCCAGGCCGAGCCCGAAGGATGATACACAGGAGCCAGCACCTCGGTCTTCGACGCTCCATGCAGAAGCCCCCAGAGGAGTCCCCCAAGGTATCGGCAGGCATCAATCGCGGCGGGGGCCTGGTGCGTGGTGCGGGAACTCTCACCGGAGAAATGGATACAGTCGTCCGCATTTTGGAAAAACAACGGCACTGGAGCCAGTCGCATGATCGAACCGTTTCCCGCCGAATAAGGATCCGTGCTCCCACTGGCTGGCTCGCCCGTCTGCATGAAGGCCCGAAGCGCGGCGCTCACGGTGTTGCCGATATCAAAACAGCTTCCGGTCGAACTGAAATACCCCTCCTTCCACCATCGCACATAACGCTCAATCTGGTCCCGGAGATTAAAGCCGCATTCAATCAGGCTTGCCGCAAGGCACAACGCCATCGATGTATCATCCGTCCATTGACCGGCTTTCAGGTGAAAAGGACCACCTCCCACCATGTCCGTCATGGACTTGAAACTGCCGGGGCGGGAGAACTCCAAGGTGGTACCAAGAGCATCTCCCGTCGCAAGTCCGAGCAGGCAACCGGCTCGGCGATTCGCTAGAGCTGCGGAGGCAACTGGCGACACCCGGCTCCGGGATTCCGCCAGCAAGTTTTGATAGATATCCAGATCCCTCTGAGAATAGCAGCAGAATGTCACCTGGAGCTGCCCGGGGTACTCGAGGTCATGCTCCGCTACCACATCGATGGCGATGCGAGCCGCCTCTTCAATCGGGTAACCGTAGATGCCCGTACTGATAGAGGGGAAAGCGATGGTTTTCAATCCATGCTCGAGCGCCAGGCGGAGGGAATTGCGATAACACGACGCAAGCAGATCCGCTACGCGGGCTCCTCCTCCGTTCCAAACCGGGCCTACCGTATGAATCACCAAGCGAGCGGGCAAACGATAGCCCTTGGTGATTTTTGCCTCACCGGTTTTGCAGCCACCCAGCAGGCGACATTCATGGACCAGATCCTGACCGGCCGCCCGATGAATCGCGCCATCCACTCCACCGCCTCCAAGCAGGCTTGAGTTTGCCGCGTTGACGATGGCATCGACGTCCAGGGTGGTGATATCCGCTCGAATTGCGTTCATGGTTTCAATGTTTTGAGTTCATCCTGGAAACCGCCGCTGAGGATCGGCCAACGGCACCAGGTTTTCGGGTCCAGATTTTCGTCATCCAGATGGAAACCCGGCGCATAGCGTTCGCGTTTCCACTGATTGCGGCTCCACAACGTGAAAAACCTGTGAGTCCAGAGACGGAGCCGCTCGCGGGAATGAGCAGGGAAGCGCACCTGCAACAGTTCGAAAATCTCCGCAGGGCCAAGGTGATCCCGGATCGCCGAACGCTCGATGAAGTCCAACACCGGATAGGGCATTAGATCATCCTCGTCGGTTTGCGCCGCACCAGAAGGCCGGAGTTCGGCAGTGGGTTGCTGGCAGTTGATTACGGCGAGCGCCGGGATCGGTCTGCGTTCACCGTTGATTACGGGTCCGGTCGTTTCGAGCCAGCGCAGCCACTGGAGGAGGAATTCCTTGTCGATGCCGGAAATAGGTGCCAACCCCCCCGCAGTGTCACCGTCCATGGTGGCATAGCCGACGGCTGCCTCGCTGCGGTTGCTGGTGGTGAGCAGCAGCGCATTGCGGAGATTGGCGAGCATCCAGATGCCGGGCGCGCGGACGCGGGCCTGGATGTTCTGTAGGGCAATGTCATGTTTCTCCCAACTCAGATCCTGCCCATGGGCCTTGGAAATGAGACTCACGTATGCCTTGTGGATTTCCGTGAGATCGAGATCCAGATGGGTGGCCCCAAGTGCTTCCGCAAGCATGGCTGCCGCGTTCCGGGTCATGGTGCCGCTGTTTTCCGTAGCCTGATAGGCAGTGAGCAGAATGTCGCCGAAGTCCGTGGAAGGAAGCTTGCCTACCGCTTCCTCGCCATGATCGCTCCGGGCGAGATCCACCATCAGGCGAACCAGACAGGCAACCGCCGCAGAGTCAGCTCCACCGCTGAGCGAAACGACATAACCGCTGGAATGGCTCTTTCTCAGGTAATCGAAGAGACCAAGCGTGACGGCAGCGGTGAATTCATCCTCCTTGGTTTCCACTGGCACACCGCAATCCGGTTGCTCGATTTCGGGTGCCACCACCGGCCAGTCGTGGCCGAGCTTGACCACACCCGGATCAGCAGACGCCGGCAGCACCGGACGATGACTGGCAATCCTCATCTTCTCCACCCTGCCTGCCCGCGGATCGATCACCGCGCCCAACACCCGGACATCCTGAAACCCGAAGCGTCGGCTTTCCGCGATCACCCCGCCTTTCTCGGCGATGAGAAGTTGGCCGTCATAGATTACGCGTCCGGCCTCGTTGCCTAACAGGTTGGAATACACGTAGGCAACCCCGAACGAGCGGGAACCTTCCGCCACAAAGCGGCGTCGGATCTCTGCCTTGCCAAAGGCGAAGTGGCTGGCGCTCGGATTGAGAATCACATCTACGGCCCTCGCGGCGAGCCGGGCTCCAGGACGATCCGCCACCCATGCGTCCTCACAGATTTCAAATCCCAGACGGATTCCGCCGATGTCAAACACCAGATCACCAATCGGCAGCACACCGCCTTCTGGAGTCTGATAGAGATCAGCCACCCCGACCGGCCAGGGTTTGAACCAGCGGGGTTCATAGTGGATGCCATCGCCCGCGAGATTCTGCTTGGCGCACATTCCAACCAACCTTCCATCCGCCGCCACCGCCGAGACATTGAAAAGCGCCCGTTGGTGGGAGACTGGCAGTCCAAAGTCAACGACAAGATTCCGGGTTTCCGGCAGCAGATCCTCCAGCATGCGCCACGCCTGTTCACAAGTGCCGGGAGCGAAGAACGCGTCCTCACAACCATATCCCGTTAGACATAACTCAGGCAAACACACCAGTCCCGCACCTTCGGCCCGCGCTTGTGATAGCGCCTTGCGGATGCGACCGGTGTTTCCCGACCAATCGAGGGGCGTCTGGTTCAGCGCTACGGCAGCGACTTTGAGAAGTTGCATGGTGGAAAGTTAATATGGGGGGAGGAGCCTTCTGAATCCGTGAGTGAGAACAATGAGCAGGAAACACATGTTCCGTAAGAGACTGATCGGCCAATTGGGATAGCGTGATTTGTTTCCGGCTGCGATGCGTTCGATGAAACCGGCATGAAGCGGCCAATCACGGAGATTTGTCAACCAGTCGGGTACCAGACCATCCGGGCCACATTCCGCGCCGGCAATGGATCCGGCGACGAATCCGACCGTGTCGGTATCTCCACCCGCCTTGACAACCGATTCGATTGTCATTCTGAAATCACCACGATGGCGCAGCCATGCGTAGATGGCCACACAGGCCGTTTCGGGCGCGAATCCACTGACGAATCCCGGTGTTCTTGAAATCGAATTGGCGTAGTCTTCAACACTTTCACCCGCCTGCAAACTCGCCCTGAGTTTCTGAAAGCGCATTCGCAAATCGTCACTTGCGATATCCGTCTGCAAGCGCTCCAGCATCTCATCTTCGGTCCACGTGCCGGTGGCGACCAGCGCGACGGCGTGGGCAACCATCTGCGCGGCCTCCGTGGCCCGTGGGTCACGATGTGTGATCAAGGTGGACGACCTAACAAACTTATTCCTCTTTTCCGATTGCTCTCCAAACCAGGCACCAATCACTGGAGCACGCATCAATGGACCGTTGCCCGCAGAGAATACCCCGCTATGGGTTGGCTTGAAGCCCAGCCAGAGTTTCACCAGCGACCGGGCTGTGGCCAGCCCGATGCCAGCAGGAACCGAGGCGAGCCACCAGCGCAACCGGCACGCAAGAGCCGCGGAAAATCCTCGCGAATCACGATCATGATCCATCAGACTCAGCAGAGTCATCACGGCATGCTCCGTATCGTCGCTGAGCATTCCCTTGCCGAACACCAGGGATTGCCGCAGCGCCCCCGGCCTGAGACGGGCGATGCGCCGGGCGTTCATTCCTTCCGACGGAAGGCCCACGGAATCGCCCAATGCGCCACCGAGAAGACATGCTTTGAGAACGGTTATGTCCATATCAGTGATTGAAATTATTGGCGATCATGGCCTCCCTCCGCTCGTGCAGGCCCTGCTCGATGCCGGCGGGATAGAGGTGGGGATTGTCGAGGCGAAGGATGCCGGGATGCAGACTCTCGATCGCCAGTTGCCGAAGCTCCCGTGCGGCGGACAAATCCTGCGCTTCTCCTAGCAGCTCTCCACATTTCATCACGGGTCGCAAGAGATCAGTGAACACTGCGTCGTCGGGAATGGCTTTCCTTCGCAGCGGATCATTCGCATCAACAATCGTGACCCGCTCCGGCAAGGGGGCGTCGATGTCGTAAATGGCATCGCCTATGAACAGGCCATCCTTCATGAAACGTCTGACCTGAAGCCTGCCGGGGAAGGAACTTTTTGCACGCTGTTCGCTGAATTTGATGCGCGGCAGCCATGTCCCGTCTTCCTGGCGGAGTGCTGCAAGCTTGTAAACACCACCGAGCGCGGGTTGATCCGCAGCAGTCACAAGGTTGGTGCCCACGCCCCAGATATCGATCCTTGCCCCCTGATGGCGGAGGCTCTCGATCAGGTGTTCGTCAAGATCGTTGCTGGCGACGATGCTCACATCCGGAAATCCCGCGGCATCGAACCTGGATCGGGCTTGCTGGCTGAGCCATGCGAGGTCCCCGGAATCGAGACGAATTCCGCTGAGGCAGTGACCGCGTTCGCGGAGTTTGCGTGCCGTTTCGATGGCCCGGTCCACACCGTTAAGCGTATTGTAGGTATCGACGAGCAGGGTCGAGTTATCCGGCATGGCGTCCGCATAGCGGTCAAATGCTTCCTGTTCGTCATCAAACGACATGACCCAGGAATGGGCGTGAGTACCGCGCACGGGAATGCCGTAGAGTCTTCCTGCTAGAACATTCGAGGTTCCCTCACAGCCACCAATCCAAGCAGCGCGGCTTGCGGACAGTCCTCCGTCGGCCCCCTGCGCTCGCCGGTATCCGAACTCAAACACCGGAGCCCCAGCGGCGGCGTGACAGATGCGTGCGGCCTTGGTGGCAATCAGGGTTTGGAAATTGATGATGTTGAGCAGGGCGGTTTCAACCAATTGCGCGTGCAAAATGGGGCCTTGAATCCGGAGCAGTGGCTCGTGCGCGAAGACCGCGCTGCCTTCGGGGATGGCGTCAACATTCAAGGAGAGCCGAAGATTCGCTAGATAGCTGAGAAACCCGTGTTGGAAGAGCGGATAGCCGTTTTTCGTGCGCAGACTGGAGAGATAGTCGATTTCGTCCGTTCTGAATCGGAAGTCCTTCAACCATTCAAGCGCGGGTGCGAGTCCCGCGGCGATGGCGTAGCCTCCCTTGAACGGAAGCCTGCGGAAGAACAATTGAAAGACGCTTGCCTGATCGGCTGTCCCCGCCTGCCAATAGGCGGCGGCCATGGTAAGCTGATAGAGATCGGTTTGGAGGGGTGAATTCATGGGAGTCAAAGTTCAAAGTGGAAGCCGTGGCGGGCGAGCGTGTCGTATTTCCGGTGATCGAATCGATAGAGCCGGGCCGGGCGGTGGGCACCGCTGGTGAATTTGTCGAGCGGAATGAGGAGATCGAAGGCTAACAGCTTCTTGCGGAAGTTCCGCTTGTCGATGGTCCGACCGAGAATGGCTTCGTAAAGCGACTGAAGCCGGGTAAGAGTAAAATGCTTTGGCAACAGCTCGAAGCCCACGGGCTGATAGCGGATTTTCCCGCGCAGGCGTTCAAGCGCCTTGACGATAATCCGAGTGTGGTCGAATGCCAGTGGCGGCAGTTGCTCTACCGGCTGCCATGCCGCCTCGCTCGCGTCAGAATCACCCTTGGCGAGATGCTGGTCCGGGCGAACGAGGGCGTAATAGGCGACGCTCACCACACGGCCCCGCGGGTCCCTCCCCGGTGTTCCGAAAGTGAAAAGCTGCTCCAGAAAGACCCGGCTCAGATGGGTTTCCTCCTGAAGCTCCCGACGCGCCGCCTGATCCAGATCCTCGTCCATGTCCACGAACCCGCCGGGAAGTGCCCACGACCCCAGAAACGGCTCCAGGGCCCGCCGAATCAGCAAGACCTGAAGACCTCCACCATCAAAGCCAAAGACCACGCAATCGACGGTCAGAGCAGGCCTGGGGTATTCGTAGGTGAACGGCATGCACGTCATCTTAGTGTATTCGGGACACGAAGCAAGGGCAATCTGAAATTATTTTTTTCGGAGAATGTGCCCCTTGCGGATGAGCCATATCATCGGGCCATGTATCGCATCAACGCCTGGCTCAACCGCTGGTCCTGCATCACCTCCGCCGCCACGATCTGAAAAATCACGACGATAAGCCAGAAGACAACCTGATAGGAAACCTTCGAGCTTTTGTGCCGCAGCCGCCTCTGGGCGAGAAACGCTCCTGGCCAACCGCCGAGCAATTCAGCCAGATGCAGTGAACTCTCCGGCACCCGCCAGGCTCCCGACGCAGCCCTCTGCTGGTCGTCGGCATACATCCCATAGGTGATCGCCGAAATGACCGTCATCACGCCCGCGCCCATCCACCACGGGACCGGCAACCACAGCATCGCCAGTCCGGGCAGTACCAACAGGCCGGACAGCAGCCTGCCGGACTTAGCCAAAGCCCAGTGAATAAACCAGCGGGGGCTTGTCGCATAAGGGGAAGGGCCGTCCGCTTCGTCAACATTGACCACGACACCCCGATGCTCCTGCCGCCTGACCTGCGCGACTGGGTTGCAGCGGATCACATGGTTCACTTCATCATGGATGCGGTTGACGCATTGGACTTGAGCCGGGCGCGGACCAACCAGCGCGGCACCGGCAACGCCCAATATCCGCCCTCCATGATGCTGGGGTTATTGATCTACTGCTACGCTACAGGCACCTTTGCCAGCCGCCGCATCGAAACGCTCACCTACGAAAACGTCGCCGTGCGCTACCTCTGCGCCGACACCCACCCCGATCACGACTCGATCTGCAAGTTCCGTCGCGAGAACAAGGACCTGCTGTCCGACGCCTTCCATCAAGTGCTTGAACTTGCTGCGCGAGCCCGCGTGCTGCAAGTGGGCGACCTCACCGTGGCCGCTGTCCTCATAGTTGAATCCGGCGACAGTGGCACCACCGTCCATGCCGCCATGAAACGCCAGAGTCACGGGCGCAGCGTGACCCAACTCGAAGCGCGTGCCGACCCGCCCCGACCTCCGTTAGGTGCGTCGGTGGCCGAGCACATGGAATGGCGGTTGGATACTGCTGCTGGCAAACAACTCTACGGCTTGCGCAAGGAAGCCGTTGAACCCGTATTCGCATCATCAAGGAAGCCATCGGTTTCCGACGCTTCATGCTGCGCGGGCTGGAGAAGGCTGGTCTTGAATGGACGCTGGTGACCACCAGTCACAACCTCAAGCGGCTCTTCAACCTCGGGATGAGGCTAACAACCACCTGAGAGGGGGTCATGGACTCCGTGCCATGCCGTCAGTTCGCCCCAAGGAGGCTCAGAACTTCTTTCGGCCAGGGTAGTGGCGAGGAATTCGGTGCTGGGTGCCTTCAGGAAACGGGGCGCAGGGCACTCTGTCGGAATGGGAGGAATGCCAGAAATCTCACGAATTCTCGCGAATAAAATACGCCGCGTCGCATTCGGGCGGTGCGAAAAACGGCACAGAAGCGGCACAGTGGCCAAATTTCCGGGTGTCTTTTCCTGGCAGAAATCACCTGTAACTCGTTGAATGTGAACTGGTAGCAGAGGGCGGATTTGAACCGCCGACCAAAGGCTTATGAGTCCTCTGCTCTACCACTGAGCTACTCTGCCAAGTTCTGCTGAGACGGTTGGCCGCTCAGGGGAGCGGGGTGAGTAGCGTCTGGCGGTGGAATTGTCCAACCCAATTTCACCGAAATCCCGAGAGCCGGGCGATTTTCCGAATTTCCGCCCCCGCCAGTCCGCCTGCCACCAGGGGCTTGCCGCAAGATCCCCGGTGGCGGTGCAGGGCTCGCCGACTGGAACGGCCCGGACATTTGAGCGGATTTTGCTTTTCCGCAGGCCGCTGTGAGGGCATCTTCGGGCGTGACTTCGGACAAACCCCTACTCGTGCTCAATGATCCCTGGCTGGAACCCCATCAGGGTGTTATCGAGCAGCGCATCGGGCGCTTCAACCTGGCTCTCGCCGCGATCGGACCGGGCACCAGTGCGCTCGCCGCCTATGCCAACGGCCACAAGTTCATGGGCATCCAATTCAATTCCATGGCCGGGCATTGGACCATCCGCGAGTGGGCACCGGCCGCCCGCGGGCTTTCGGTGATCGGGGATTTCAACGGCTGGAACCGGGACAGCCACCCGCTCACCCCAACGGGCACCGGGATTTGGCACCTGCAGGTTGCGGCGGCGGCCTGGCACCACGGACAATTGGTGAAAGTCCACGTCGTGGGTGCCGATGGCTCGCGCCGGGACCGCATTCCGGCCTGTATCCGGCGGGCCGTGCAGGACCCTAACAGCCACGATTTCGCGGGGCAGATCTGGCAACCGCCGCAGCCCTTCAAGTGGCGGCACGCGTTTGACCCCGCCACCATCACGACCCCCCTGATCTATGAGGCCCATGTCGGCATGGCGGGTGAGGAACCCCGCATTCACAATTACCGCGAGTTTGCGGACGACATTCTGCCGCGCATCGCCCACGCCGGCTATAACACGGTACAACTCATGGCAGTGCAGGAACATCCGTATTATGGTTCCTTCGGCTACCATGTCTCGTCGTTCTTCGCCCCGTGCTCACGCTTTGGCACGCCGGAGGATTTGAAGTATCTCATCGATACCGCCCACGGACTCGGGCTGGCGGTGTTGTTGGATGTGGTCCATTCGCATGCGGTGAAAAACACCGCCGAGGGACTCAATGACTTCGATGGCTCCGGCAACCAGTATTTCCACGCCGGCCCGCGCGGCGAGCATCCGACCTGGGATTCCAAATGCTTCGACTATGGCCGGCCGGAAGTCCGCCAGTTCCTCCTCTCCAACCTCCGCTACTGGCTGGAGGAGTTCCGCTTCGATGGCTTCCGCTTCGACGGGGTCACCTCGATGCTCTATCATTCGCACGGCACCCAGGCCTTCGGCAGTTATGACGACTACTTCGGCGGCGATGCCGACGAGGATGCCATTCTCTATCTGCAACTCGCCACCCGGTTGATCGCCACCTTCAAACCCGGCGCGTTGATCATCGCCGAAGACATGTCCGGCATGCCCGGCCTGTGCCGGCCGCATGCGGAAGGCGGCCTCGGGTTTTCCCACCGCCTGAACATGGGCCTCCCGGATTACTGGAT
This sequence comes from Verrucomicrobiota bacterium, assembly GCA_026397725.1. Classification (GTDB taxonomy): domain Bacteria; phylum Verrucomicrobiota; class Verrucomicrobiia; order Verrucomicrobiales; family Akkermansiaceae; genus Luteolibacter. Next base: position 39,271 of record JAPLUI010000244.1, read on the forward strand.
CAAACTCCTCAAGCACAGCCGCGACGAGGATTGGAACCTCACCGAACTCTGGAACGTGCTGGCCAACCGCCGCCACGGCGAAGCCTCCATCGCCTATGCCGAAAGCCACGACCAGGCACTGGTGGGCGACAAGACCCTCGCCTTCTGGCTGATGGACAAGGACATGTACTGGCACATGGGCAAGGCCGATCCGCATCCGGTGATCGAGCGCGGCATCGCGCTGCACAAGCTCATCCGCCTCACCACCCTGGTGCTCGGCGGCGAGGGCTGGCTCAACTTCATGGGCAATGAATTCGGCCACCCCGAGTGGCTGGATTTCCCCCGCGAGGGCAACGACTGGTCCTATCATTACTGCCGGCGGCAGTGGTCGCTGGTCGATAACCCCGACCTCAAATACCAAGGGCTCGCCGGGTTTGATAGAAGCCTGCTGGCCCTGGTCCGCGAGCACCGGCTGCTCGCCGCGCCGCCGGCGCAGTTGTTGCACCTCGATGCGGCGCAGCAGATCCTGTGTGCCGAGCGGGCGAACCTGGTGTTCGTGCTGAATTTCTCCGCGGGCAACTCGGCCTTTGGCTACCCGTTGCAAGTCGCCGGCCAGGAATCCCGCAAGGTGGTGCTGGACACCGATGCCGTGGCATTCGGTGGCCACGGGCGCATCGATCCGGGCTGCGAGCATCCGGTCACCGAGGCGGGAATCATGACCCTCTACACGCCATCGCGGACCGGTCTGGTCTTTGCCAAAACATCTGCCTGAGGACTTGTGAAAGACTACTTCCTGAGACGGCTGTTGCTGATTCCGCCAACCTTGCTCGGCATCACGCTGCTCGTCTTCACCATCACCCGCTTCGTCCCCGGCGGCCCGGGCGAGCGCATGCTCCAACAAGCCGCCCGCAGCGCCTCCCAAGGCGGCAAACACACCGCCTCCTCCCAATCCCAAGGCAGTCTCAGCGAAGAACAACAGGAGGAAATCGAAGAGCAATTCGGACTCGATCAGCCCATCCTCGTCGGCTACGCGCAATGGCTAGGCGTCCTCCCCAGGGCCAGCGATCTATCAAAAGGCGAATTCGGCGTCCGTGACGACGATGCCATCGGCAGCACTGCCGACCCCGACCACACCGCCACCCTCGTGTTGCGCGGCGACGGCCGCCTGGTCCGCGTGACCCGCGAGGGCGCCAATCTAACTGCCGTGTTCGCCGCGTCCGGCCAGCCCATCGCCGCGGCAGGCTGGAAAATCCGCCTTGAATCCCCGGCCGAGCGCCAAGCCCGCTTTGCCAGGCGTCATTCCGACGGTGCCGAACCGCCCGCATACGCCCCGCGTGCGGTGGCTTTCAAAACCCGTTTTTCCGGTCTGGTGCAGGGTGATCTCGGGCGCTCCACCTCATATGGCGAGGCGGTGGACCGGATGATTTTCTCGCGCATGCCGATTGCGATCTACTTCGGCCTGCTCACCGCCATCATCACCTACGCGGTGTGCCTGCCGCTGGGGGTGCTGAAAGCCCTGAAACACCGGACCTTCGTGGATACTTCCAGTTCGGTGCTGATTTTCCTCGGCTATTCGATCCCCGGCTTCGCACTCGGCGCGATCCTGTTGGTCCAGTTCGGCGTGCGGCTGCATTGGTTTCCGCTGTTCGGGTTGACCAGTCCGGGCTTTGACCAACTCGACACCTGGAGCCAGCTCAAGGATTTGGCCGCCCACACCGTGCTGCCGCTGCTCTGTTATGTCATCGGCTCGTTTGCCATGCTCACCATGCTCACGAAAAACAACCTGATGGACAACCTCGCAGCCGACTACGTCCGCACGGCAGTGGCCAAGGGTGCCAGCTTTCGGCGTGCGGTGTTCGGCCACGCGTTCCGCAATTCCATGATCCCGGTGGCCACCAGCCTCGGCAGCTTGCTGGAGATTTTCATCGGCGGCTCATTGTTGGTGGAAACCGTGTTCGACATCCAGGGCTTCGGCCTGTTGCAATACCAGGCGGTGATCGCACGCGACGTGCCGGTCATCATGGGCACCCTGGTGATCGAGGCCTTCCTCATGTTGTTAGGCCATGTGCTGTCCGACCTCATCGTGGCGATGGTGGACCCCCGCATCAAATTCGAATAGCCATGCGCATCACCGGCCTCATCCTCACCGTGCTAGGGGCGCTCGCCGCCACCGGGGAAATCCTCGGGCTGGCCTTGCCCACCGTGCGCTGGTTCTTCACCACCAGCAGGCAAGTGCCGTGGCTGCATTTCGACACCGCCGCCGCCGCGTTTCCGTGGTTCGGCTGGCTCTGCGCCGCGCTGCTTGTCGCCGGCGGCCTCTGGCTCTTCGTCCGCTCCCACGCCCCGCGCAATCCGGTCACCGCTCAACGGCTCCGCCGCTTCCGCGCGATCCGGCGCGGGCATGTCTCGCTCATGGTCCTGTTGTTGTTAGGCGGCCTCGCCGCGCTCGACCAGATGGTCGTTGGCAAACGCGCGCTTGCCGTCCATTACCAAGGCCGATGGAGCTTCCCCGCCTTCCTCCCCACCGAGTTGAAAAACGCGGACTTCGGCATGACCGGCCCGCAGGCGCAAGCTCCCGCCGACTACCGCACGCTCAAGCGCCGGCTCGAGGCCGACCGAGCCGGCCGCGTCATCATGCCGCCCATCCCCTACGACCCTACCGGCGACACGCTGCCCGCGCTCTCGCGACCGCTGATCCAGCGCGATGGGATCTATTATGAAGCGGGTGGCGCCAGCCCCTATTCCGGCATGGCCGCCAGCTTCCACCATGTCGCACAAGCCGACCTGCACCTCCGCTTCACCCTGCGCCACGGCATCCTCTCCGGCCCGGTCGATGGCTGGGACGCCGCCGGCGAACGCACCTACACCGGCACCTATCAAGACGGCGTGCTGGTCAGTGACCGCTATCACGGGTCCGGCGACAAACAGGCCTTCCTGGACCTGCCCACCGGTGCCCTGCGGGCCGTGAAATACCACCCCGCCGCACCCATGCCGGGCGAGGGCCACTGGCTCGGCACCACCAGCCAGGGTTACGATGTGCTGGCCTACCTCTACGGCGGCCTGCAGGTGAATTTCAAAGCCGTCCTCATCTATCTGCCCATCATCTATCTCATCGGGATTTCCCTGGGCATGATGATGGGCTTCTTCGGCGGCTGGTTTGACCTGCTGACCCAGCGCCTGATTGAGGTCTTCTCCAACATGCCGTTCCTGTTCGTCGTGATCATTTTCTCCAGCATGGTGCCGGAGCGATACAAGGGGCTGCCGGTGATTCTAACGATTTTGATCCTGTTCGGCTGGATGGGCATGACCTTCCTGATGCGCACCGCCGCCTACCGTGACCGCGAGCGCGATTACATCGCCGCCGCCAGGGTGCTCGGCGCCGGCACCCCGCGCATCATCTTCCGCCATCTCCTGCCTAACACCGTGGCCATTCTCGTCACGCTCGTGCCCTTCACCATGTCCGGGCTCATCTTCGCCCTCACCTCGCTCGACTACCTCGGCTTCGGCCTGCCGCCGGAAGATGCCACCTGGGGCCGCCTGCTCAACGACGGCCTCTCCAACCTCTCCGCCCCCTGGCTGGTCACCACCACCTTCATCGTGCTGGTCGGCTTGCTCGTCCTCATCACCTTCGTCGGCGAAGCCGTCCGCGACGCTCTCGATCCGAAAAAATTCACCTACTACCGTTGATGCATCGCATTCTAACAACCATCGGACTGCTCGCCGCCGTCCTGCTCGCACTGGGCAGCGGCGCCTGCCGCCGCGAAACGCCCCCGCCCGCCCGCCAGCTCCAGTTCGACGCCTTCGTCCCCATCTACAACCGCTTCATCCGCGACTGGCTGCTCAAACAACAAGCCGCCGCCACCGCCGAAGCCGCCGCCATCCAAACCAAACTCGCCGCCGCCCAAGGTGATGCGAAAGCCATTCTCGAAGCTCAGGCCGAAGCCGCCCGCCGCGAGTTGGAGAAATACGCTTTCCGGCTGAGCCTCGGCGATTATTTCAAATTCGCGACCCCCGCCGATCTCCCCGCCGACCTCGGGTGGGAAACCGGCATGGACGAACCCGAGATCGGCGATCCCCGCGCCAGCAAGGGCGGCACCCTCCGCCGCTTCATCCTCACCTTCCCCTCCACCATCCGCCCCTTCGGCGATAACTCTAACAACAGCTTCCGCGGCGAGTTATACGATTATATCACCCTCTCGCTCGTCGGCATGCACCCGGAGACGCTCAAGCCCATCCCCGGAGTGGCCAGCGCGTGGGCGGTCGCTCCCGACGGCCGCACCACCTACTTCCGCCTCAACCCGGCCGCCACCTATTCGGACGGCGTTCCGGTCAAGGCGCGGGATTTCCTCATCTCCGTCTATGTCCGCGCCTCCGACAACGTCTTCGATCCCTACTACAAGCAATACTACCGCGAGGAGCTGGCCCAGTTCACCGTCTATGACGACCACACCCTTGCCATCACTCTGCCCGAGCGGAAAATGATCGCCGCGCTCATTGCCGGTGGCAACACCCCGTCACCGCCGCATTTCTACGCCGACTACGGCCCCGATTACAGCGAGCGCTACCAATGGCGCTTCCCGCCGACCACCGGCGCCTACGAGGTGTTTCCCAAGGACATTGTCAAAGGCGTCTCCATCACCCAGACCCGCGTCAGGAACTGGTGGGCACGCGACCTGAAATACTATCGCTATCGTTTCAACCCTGACCACCTCGTCAACACCGTGGTCCGCGACGAAGCCAAAGCCTTCGAGTTGTTCCGCGCCGGCGAGCTGGACACGTTTTACATGACCCTCCCGGCACACTGGTATGAGAAATCCGAGATGCCGCCGGTGTACGCCGGCCACATCGAGCGCACCACCTTCTACAAACGCTATCCGAAAATCCCCCGCGGCTTCTATCTGAACGTCCGCAGACCGCCGCTCGACGACCGCAACGTCCGCCTCGGCATTCACTTCGCCAGCAACTGGCAGAAAGTCATCAACGTCATCTTCCGCGGCGACAACCAGCGCCTCAACGCCTACAACGAAGGCTATCCCGTCTTCAGCGATCCCTCTCTCAAGGCCCGTCCTTACTCCATCGACCGGGCCCGTGCCGCCTTCCGCGCCGCCGGTTATACCGTCGAAGGCGCCGACGGCATCCTGAACAAGCCCGACGGCACCCGCCTATCCACTGCCGTCACCTATCAATCCGAGCCGGTCTTCGACCGCATCTTCGCCATCCTCCGCGAGGACGCCAAAGCCTGCGGCCTCGACCTCCGCCTCGACGGGCTTGAATCCACCGTCGCCTATCAGAAGGAAATGCAGAAGCAATATGACATCTCCTTCAGCGGCTGGGACGCGCCGCCACCGGTGCCGGACTTTCACCAAGCCCTCCACTCCGCCAACGCCTTCGATGCCAAGGGCAACGTCAAAACCCAGACTAACAACCTCTTCAACTGGGCCCGCCCCGATACCGACCGGCTTTGCGACATCGTCCGCCTCGGCCGCACCGAGGAGGAAATCCGCGAGGCCAGTTGGCAACTCCAACATATCATTCACGACGAAGGGATCTTCGTGCCCTCCTATACTGCGGACTTCATCCGGCTCGGTTCCTGGCGCTGGATTTGCTGGCCGGATTGCGAGACCACCCGCTTCAGCCCGCCCATGGTCTATGACCCCCACGAAGTCCATGTGCTCTGGATCGACGAAGACAGACGCCTGGAAACCCTGGCCGCCATCAATACCGGCAAGTCCTTCGGCGAGGTCAACCGCGTCGCCGATGCCTACCGCATCCAAGCGCCCGCAGCCGCCACCCCTGACGAAGCGAAACCCGCCGACCCATGAATCCGCCACTTGACAACATCCTGGAGGTGGACCGGCTCATCACCTCCTTTGAGACCGACCGCGGCATGCTCCGTGCCGTCGATCAAGTCTCATTCAACGTCCCGCGCGGAAAGACCGTCGGCATTGTCGGCGAATCCGGCTGTGGCAAAAGTGTCACCGCCATGTCCATCGTCCGCCTGTTGCCGCAACCCGCCGGTCGCATCCTCGGCGGTCAGATCCGCTTCAATGGCAAGGATCTGATCCGGGCGAGCGACGCGGAAATGCAAGCCATCCGCGGGGGTGACATCGGCGTGATTTTCCAAGAGCCGATGACCGCGCTCAACCCGGTGCATCGCGTCGGCCGGCAGGTGGCCGAGGTGTTCCGCATTCATCAACGGATGTCGAAAATGGACGCCTGGGACGCCGCCACCGAGATGTTGCAGCGCGTCCGCATCCCGGCTCCGGGGCAGCGGATGATGGACTATCCGCACCACCTCTCCGGTGGCATGCGCCAGCGCATCGTCATTGCGCTGGCGCTGGCGTGCAAGCCGTCGCTGGTCATCGCCGATGAGCCGACCACCGCCCTCGACGTCACCGTCCAGGCCCAAATCCTCGATCTGATGAAACGCCTGCAGGATGAAATCGGCATGTCCATCATTCTCATCACCCATGATCTCGGGGTGATCGCGGAGACTTGTGATGAAGTGGTGGTGATGTATGCCGGCCGCGTGGTGGAACGCGCCAGTGCCACCGCCTTGTTTGAGCATCCGCTCCACGCTTACACGCGCGGACTGCTGCAATCGATTCCCACCCTGGAGACTCCCTCCAAGTCCGTCCTCAAGACCATTCCCGGAATGGTCGCCTCACTGGCCGACCACGTCCATGGCTGCCGGTTTTGCCAGCGCCTGGATCGCCGCGCCGGGGTCACCAGCGAGCGCCCGAAATTCGCCGAAGTCGCCCCCGGTCACTGGGTGGAAACCTGCCCGCAATGCATGGGGAACGTCGAACCTTGAACGTCGAATGAAAGAAGATCGGAAATCAACCCATGACTTGGATGAGCGCCTGCTCAACTCGATGTTAGAGGCTCAGTCTCCGCTGTTAGACGTGCGTGACCTCCGCGTCTATTTCCCGGTGCGGGCCAGGCTCATCCCGCGCCACGCCGGATTTGTTAGGGCCGTCGATGGCGTCTCGCTCCACCTCCAACCCGGCGAAACCCTCGGCCTGGTCGGTGAGTCAGGCTGCGGCAAATCCACCCTCGGCAAGGCCATCGTCCGCCTGCTCAAACCGACTTCCGGCAGCATCCACTTTGAATCCACCGAAGTCTCCCACCTCAGCCAGCGGGCGCTGCGCCCGCTGCGCCGGAATTTTCAAATGATCTTCCAGGATCCGGCGGAGTCGCTCGATCCGCGCATGAGCGTGCAGGCAATCATCGGGGAGCCGTTGCACATCCACGGCCTCGGCGACCGCGCGGCCCGCCGCCGGATGGTGAACGAATTGCTAGACAGGGTCGGACTGCCGGCCTCGGCGGGCGAGCGCTATGCCTTCGAGTTTTCCGGTGGCCAGCGCCAGCGCATCGGCATTGCCCGGGCCCTGGCCCTCAAGCCCAAGCTCATCGTCTGCGACGAACCGGTCTCCGCGCTGGATGTTTCCGTCCAATCCCAGATCCTCAATCTGCTCGTTGACTTGCAGCGCGATTTCGGCTTGTCCTATCTGTTCATCGCCCACGATCTATCAGTGGTCAAACATGTCAGCGACCGCGTCGCCGTGATGTATCTCGGGAAAATCGTCGAACTCGCCCCCGCCGAAACCATCTATCGCGACCCGCGTCACGCCTATACCCAGGCCCTGCTCTCCGCCATTCCCTCACCCGACCCCAAGGTGAAACGCGAGAGAATCCTGCTCGAAGGCGAGGTCCCATCGCCAATCGACCCGCCGCCGGGCAGTGCCTTCGGCCACCGCATGAGCCACCCGCGCTACGCCGAAACCATCGGCGCGGACCTCGCCCTCGGTGAAATCTCCCCCGGCCACTGGCTCGCCGCCGACCCCTGCTGCATCTCTAACGAAGATTTGGACAGACTCTGCCACGTTCCGGCCCCGCTGCCAGGAGCACCGCCATCCCGGCGGTGACTGAAGTTAGGCTCGTCTTTCTTGTCGCAGGGTTCTGTTAGTTCGCGAGGATCCCGCTGATTGTTTGGTTAGGCGGCGTCGAAAAGGATTGCCGGCAGGTCCGGCATGGGTTTGTGCGCGTTCGTGTCCGGTGGGGCATCGGACACGCAGCGGCAAGGCGGCCCCGGCCTTGCGCCAAAGCACCGGGTCCATGGGCTTGACGCGGAACTCATGACGCTGGCTGGCGGCAAAGCCGCACGGCGCAGGAAGGCGTGGTGGTGGCGGCAAGGGTGGAGGTTTCGAGCATCTCCCCGAGCAGGGAACTCAGGCGCGATGTGTCGTTTTTTTACATCTCGATCGGGTTGGACGGCACATCCTTGCGGGAGAGGATGAGGGTGCCCTTGTCGGCGACGATCCAATCGACAGTCTCGCCCTTGGAGAACTCCATGGCCTGGGCGAGCGCGGAGGGGAAGTTGATGTAAGAAGCAGATTGGCAGCGGTATTGACGCTGGGCTGGGCGCGGCAGGCGCGATTGGACACGCGCTGGGGGCTCTGGGGATTTTGCGATTGCGGTGGCGGCGGGAAGGTGGCAGATTGCCGCCCACCGGGCTGATTTCAGCAGCTTGACTATCGCCATGCTCCGCGCCGTTCTCGATACCAATGTGCTGCTCTCCGCCTTTTGGTCGCAAAAGGGCGCTTCCTATCAGATTCTCCGGGAACTTGCTGGCTGGCAATTGGACGGTAGTGCTCGAAAACCATCTTGCTACCGAGTATGAGGAAATCCTCAAGCGCCACGCCCCGGAGCTTGACATGACCATTGACCAAACTGATCCGCTCCCAACCATGACCACCCTCACTGCCCAGATCCCAGACAGCCTCGCCCGCAAGCTCGCCGAGTTGGCCGCAGGCGAGCATGTCGCCGTCGATCAAATCGTCGCCATCGCCCTGGCCTCGCAGCTTGCGGGCTGGGAAGTGCGCAACTCCGTCGAAGCCCGTGCCCGCCGAGGCAAGGTGGCGGACTTGCGGCAGGCCTTGGACCGGGTGCCCGAGCGACCTCCTTTGGAAGGCGACGAGTTGTAGGACGCCTTTCCGGTTTGAGCACGGGTTGAAAGTTGAAAGTTGAAAGTTGAAAGTTACATGTTGCATGTTGCATGTTGAAAGTTGAGCGTTGAATGTTCGATGTTCGATGTCGCCTTTCCAATCCCAACGGGATTGCGTCCCACAGCCCAGGGTTGGCTCGCAGAGCCAACCCTGGGTTTGTTAGTCCAAGGAAAACCGAACCACAACGTGGTTCCGTCGGGCACCGGAGGCGGGAATGTATCTATCAGAAGCACGGCCCCCGGAGGGACGGAACCGCGTTGCGGTTCGATGGTCATTTGCGCAAGCGTCCCAGGGTAGCCGTCTGACGACGGCAACCCCGGGCTGGATGCCCTAACGCCTTTGGCGTAAACAACCCGGATCGAAGGGAATTGCCCTGGAGCCCATGAAAACGTGGATTTGTGAATGTTAGGGAAAGCTTTGGAAATTCCCAGCGTGCCGGATTGACTTCGATGTGAGCTCAGTCGAACGATTTACGATTTATGATATTTGTTTTTTGATTTTTGATTGCTGAAGAGAGCTTGCTTGGCGCGAACGCTCATCTTCAAGCTCAAATCAAAAATCAAAATTCAACAATCATAAATCATAAATCCTCTTCGCATTTCGCTAGCGAGGCTGCGCCTCAGACCCAAGACAGAAGACTTCAAGACAGAAGACGAAGAACCTTACCTAACGAAAACATCTTTCACTTTTCAAGGACTCTAGGTCTGAGGCCGCCGGGTCAGGCAATACGCCGCTGCTGCAAGAATGCGCTTGCCAAGGCGGGCGGTTTTGCCATGACTGACCCGTCACCCCTCACGCTGAGTCGGATCACAACCTAACAAAAAATGACAGCCCACCGGAAGACCATGAAAAATTCGCATCTCTTCTCCGCCCTTGTGGGCGCTTGGCTGGCCTTGGCGCAGGCCGCCCCGGCCACCCCGCTCTCCGTCGCCCAGGGCCGTGCCTCGCAGCGGGCGGGGACCAAGCTGGTGGATGTGCATTACGACATCAGCGGGGGCATCCCGCCTTACACGGTGACCCTGCAAGGCTCGCTGGATGGCGGGGTGACATGGACGCTGCCGGTCGCCACGGTCAGCGGGAATGTGGGTGCCGGGGTCACGGCGGGGACCAACCGGCTGATCACCTGGAACGCGGGCGCGGACTGGGCCGGGCAGTTCGGGAATAACGTGAAGTTCAAGGTGAACGGGACGGATACGCCACTCGTGCCGGTAGGTTTCGCGCTGATCCCGGCGGTGCCGTTCCAGATGGGGGACTCGTTGGATGGCTATTCCTACTCACTGCCGGTACACACGGTGCAGGTGAGTGGGTTTTCATGGCGAAGTATTTGGTGACCAAGGAACTTTGGGACGATGTTAGAGCATGGGGGCTGATTCACAATTACGCGGACTTGTCGGCGGGCAAAGGCCCCGATGCCTCGAAAGGGGTGAATCATCCAGTGCATACACAATTCTTGGTCTTACTTGATCATTGGAAGTTGAATGTTGAATGTTGAAATCTTCGGCGTGAAGCATGGTGTAGCCGCCGCTCTAACGGTTGAGCCACAGCGGGGTGGCGGGCTGCGCCATTCCCACCGCACTCCAGACTTTGGCTGCGCCTGTGCAGGTGAAGGTATGGAGTGCGGTGGGAAGCGCAGCGCCACACCGCTGTGGCTAAGTCTCGGCGCGTGCTGCGGCCGGACAATGGTCCGGTCCGTCATCAAATCCCGGCAACATTAGCTGTGGCATGGTGGAAGCTCTTTGGGTTGCGATCCCTGGCGGGGTTGTTGTTTCACCCCCGAAGACTCCGCCATGCCGCTGCACTTGGCACGCCCATGAACCCGCCAGCGACAAACCATGGCCTAACATCTCCGACCGGATGCCGCTCCCGGCATCCCCCGGAATGTGCCAAGTCATTTTCCGGGACGCATTGCCAATTCCTTGTCAATTCAAGGTTCAGCCCAGAAAGTGTGAGGCCTGCGAAGGCGGCAGCGAGGCCGCTCCCGAACGCCACGGGACGACCTCCCGGTTCGGTTCCGGCTCATTCGTGGTAGTCGTCACGGCCGATGAGGATTTTGCGCAACTGGGCATCCGTCACGCGTGGCCATTTGAGTTTTCGCAACCAGAGGTTGGTTTTCCCCGCGTCGAAGGCCTCTGCGTCGAACGCGCGGCCCAGCCATTCCTTCATGCTTTTGTGCTCCGGGTGTTTCCGGTTCCGGAGGATCTTGAGCAGGTTGTCGTAGCCCCACACGCCGCCACAATCCTCCGGCGGACAGGCGCGGGCGCCATCAAGGCAGAGCGCGATCATGGCGGCAGCCGCGGCGGGCGGCAGGATCTTCTCCACCGTGATCTCGTGCTCCCAGGAATCGCCGAAGTCGTATTCGTACCCGAAGACGTCCTGCTCACGCGGAGCGATTTGCCGGAGAGTGAACTTGCGCTCTTCGAGGATTTCCGGGTCGTCCTCAAACTCGGCAAAGTGATCGCGCGTGTCGGAGTAGCAGTCCCCGCCCACCTTGAACTGGTGCAGATGGCTGTTGGTCCAGCCGATCGCAACCTGGAGGACGGCGTGCAGCCAGTCGAGGCTGGCGTCGCCGGGCACTTGCAGCCGCCGCCAGGCGGGCGGCTCGCTGCCGAGCAGGACGACCTTCAACTGATAAATCGGCGCGTTGCCTTTCCCGGCGGTGGTTTCAATGACGGAAATCATGCGTGTAATGGTGATTGATTTGACCCGGCTCGTTGGAATCGGCTTTCACTTGCGCTTGTGTTTCTGGAAGAACTCCCACATCAGGTCGTTGGCGGAGACGTTCAACGCCGATTTGCCGATGAAGCTCACCATCGGCTCCTTGCCCGGCCAAGTGTGGCCGCCGCCTTCGATGACGATGAGGACCACCTCGGCACCGTCCTTACCTCCGCCATAGGTTCGGCGGGTCGCTTTCAACTCGTCGCCCTCTTTGGTCAGCGTGTCGGTCTTCGGCTTCTCATCGCACTGGTTGAGTTGCACCCACGTTTGTACCGCTTCCTCCACGCCCTTGAGGCGCATGAACGAAGGCGTCCGGCCATGGGTCGCCCCGAACGGCACGAAGGTGTCCCGCGTGCCATGAAAGTGGATGACCGGGACGGGCCGTCGCGGTTTGCTTTCGTCAATGGCGATGGTTCCGGCCACAGGGGCGATGGCCACAATCCGGTCCGACAATTCGGCGGCCAGGCGGTAGCACATCATGGCACCGTTGCTCATGCCGCAGGCATACACTCGCTTTGAATCCACCGCGGCGACGGTGCCGAGGTCGTCGAGCAACCGGTTGATGAAGGCAACGTCGTCCGCCCGACCTTCAGCCATCTTGCCTTGAAAGCCGCCGGCATTCCAGGTCAGGAACGGGCCGCCACCAGTGCCGCTGGGATAAACGACGATGAAACCCTGCTTGTCGGCGGTGGTGTTCAGGCCGCAAAACCTTGCCATGAGCGGGCCATTCATCGCCGCGCCATGAAGGGCTAACACCACGGCAGTCGGCTGCTTCGGAGCGTGATCTTTCGGGATGTGGACGAGATAGCTCCGTTGTTGGTTGTTCACCGTCAGAGTGCGCGTGTGTTCGCCGGGAGCGAGCGGTTCAACCTGGCCGGCGGAGGCAATCCGGGCGGCAACCCAGAAAACGAGGGTGAAGCCAAGAACGAAACCGCGGCATTCCAAGGCTTTGAGGCCGAAGGCGGCGCGGAACTGGTCGGCCGCATCCCACCGGCGCTTTTCGAGCGCGGTGGTGTCGGCGTCCTTTGGTGATGGGAAGATCCAGAGCATGAGGGTTCAGGTGATTTGCGCGGACCAGGCTGCGACCCGCCCGCACTTCCGTTACGCCAGCATTCCAGCCTAACCCTGCCCGCATGGAAAGCCGGAAATGGTTCAAGCGACGGATTTTTTCAGACCCTCTGCCACCCGAGGGCTTGTGGCAGCGGCTGCGAACCCGCCCCTGCCGGATGCCTGTGAAAGGCGTCCCTGGCGTCCAATCGTAGGAACACGCGGCCTCGCTTGTCCGTGACTTTCCAGCGGCTGAGCGAATGCCGCATGGTCATTGGCGGGTCAGCCACGTCTCAAACGGCTGTTTTGCGCCATTTCCACCCACGCCCCTCCGGCAGCGTGCAAACTTCGCTCCGAGCGACGATAAGGTTCCAGGTGTATTGTCAGATTCTTGACGACTTTCGAGCATTCGAATTTCCCAAAGCCCTATTTGCGCACCGCCGCCCGGTTCACACGCGCAATCAGCGGCGGAAACCCGCGCTTGGGCCGAATTTGACAGGTGCGACCATGATCAACCAACGCTCGCGACGGTAACCCGACGCGCCTCGCCACAGCGGAGCCGCGCCGCCGGTGAAAATTCCCGTTGCAAGGCGTTCAGGCCCTACCCGTCCCTACCCGTCCCTACCCGTCCCTACCCGTCCCTACCCGTCCCTACCCGTCCCTACCCGTCCCTACCCGATCCCCGTGCGCAAATCCCGGGCGGTCCACAAATACCGGTTCGCCGCTTGTCCGGCCCCGCGCATTCGCCGTGCGCCATCCTTTCTGCCCGGTCCGAAGCGATCCCGGCACG